>CAMAJC010000155.1 GCA_945835425.1 uncultured Clostridia bacterium | reverse complement strand
AAATGTTGCAAAAGCGGGTTATAAGTATGTGGAGTACGTTGCTCCCCGTACCACCGGCGACGGCAAAATCTATACCCCCGAAGAGATCGGCAACAAGCTGGAAGAGCTGGGCCTGACCGCTGTCGGCAGCCATGTAAACTTCGACCCCAAGACCGTTACCCATGAGGAAATGGTCAAAATCGTCGAGGACAACGTCAAGATGCACTCCCAGTCGATCGCACTGGCGATGGGCATCATGACCAATATGGAAGAGATCAAACAGGCTGCTGCTGCCTGCAACGAGATCGCTGCCATCGCCAAGGAACATGGTATGGACTTCTACTACCACAACCATGCACAGGAATTCTATATGGTCGAGGGCAAGACCGCTTATGAATGGTTTGCAGAGCTGACCGATCCCGATCTGGTCAACTTTGAGATCGACGTATTCTGGGCAAAACGCGGCGGCCAGAAACCCACCGAGCTGATCGAAAAGATGGGCGCAAGAGCCAAGATGATCCATCAGAAGGATATGGGCACCTCTGCCGACCCGATCGACCTGATCGCAGGCGTCACCGATCTGACCGCGGAGAACTGCCGTGAAAAGATCTTCGGCAGAACCAACCCCACCGATATCTGCTGCGTCGGCACCGGTACGATGGAAATCCCCGAGATCGTTCAGAAGGTCACCGAGCTGGATCATGCTCAGTACATCATCGTCGAGCTGGACTGCTGCGCACGCGCGACCGAGGAAGAATACAGCACTCCCCTGTCTCCTCTGGCCAGCATCAAAGCAAGCCGCGAGTACCTGGAAAAGGTTATCGGCTAATATTTCCTACATAACAAAAAACTCCTGCTGCCTGGTTTTGGGCAGCAGGAGTTTTTTATCTGTAGCGTGCATTTTTCAGATATGCAGAATCAGCGTCGCGATTCCGAAATAAACCAAGAGAGAGATCGCGTCGACAATGGTCGTGATAAAGGGGCTGGCCATGACAGCAGGGTCAAAGCCCAGCTTCTTTGCCAGCAGCGGCAGGGTGCAGCCGACGATCTTGGCGCAGAAAACCGTCACAACCAGCGTCAGGCAGATGGTCAGAGCCACCGGCGCAGCCAGACGGTCGAGCAGCATCAGCTTGACGAAATTGCAGACCGCTAGGGTGACGGCGCAGAGAAGCGCGACCCGCATCTCTTTCCAGATAACCCTGAAAATATCATGGAATTCGATCTCGTTCAGGGAGATACCGCGGATAACGGTGACCGAGGCCTGGGAACCGCTGTTTCCGCCGGTGTCCATCAGCATCGGGATATAGGCGGTCAGGACGATATAGGCGGCCAGCTTATCCTCAAAAGAAGTGATGATGCTGCCCGTAAAGGTCGCGGAGATCATCAAAAGCAGCAGCCAGGGAATGCGTCTTTTCCACAGCTCAAAAACCGAGGTGCGCAGGTAAGGCTTGTCGCCGGGCAGGATAGCCGCCATCTTTTCGATATCCTCGGTGTTCTCTTCCTGGATGACGTCGACCGCGTCGTCGATGGTGATAATGCCGACCAGCCGCTTTTCCGAATCGACAACCGGCAGGGTCAGCATGTCGTATTTCTGGAACAGCTGGGCGATGGTCTCCTGGTCATCGCCTGTCTGGACACAGAGAGGTTCGTCCTCCATCAGGTCTTCGATCTTGGCTTCATAGGGGTGCAGCAGCAGCTGGCGGACCGAAATGACGCCCTCCAGCTTCCGCCGGTCGTCGGTAACGTAGCAGGTGTAGATCGTTTCCATGTCGGTCCCGACTCTGCGGATCCAGTCGAACGCATCCCGGACAGTCATCGACCGTTTGAGGTCGATCATCTCGGTGGTCATGATGCTGCCGGCGGTGTCCTCTTCGTAACGGCAGAGGCGGTTTATTTCACTGCGGGTATCGGGGTTGCTCAGCTGCAGAATACGCTTGACGACGCTGGCGGGAAGTTCCTCCAGCATGTCGACGGTATCGTCCATGTACATCTCGTCCAAAATCCGCCGCAGCTCGGCATCCGACAGAAGAACGATCAGCTGATGCTGGTTTTCCGGCTCCAGATAGGAGAAAACATCTGCCGCAAGGGATTTGGACAGCAGCCGAAAAGCGCGTACAGCCTGTACAGAGTCCATTTCTTCCAGAAGCTGGGCAATGTCAGCCGGATGAAGATCTTCCAGCAGCATTTTGGCTTCGGAAAAATGCTTCTCTTCAATCAGCGAAAGGATCTGATCCAATTTTTCCATAAAAAACCTTCTTTCCGGGCACACCGAAAAGAAGGCGCAGATCATCTTATCTTGTCTCTGTCCTCAGGGTGTGCCGCATATTCAGTTTGGTACTATGACACGATCGACCAGGTAACGCGTCCACACTCTCACTTCCTTTAGACAGGAATCTGAAAACACTTGGTTTCCGCTTATTATTATACTCTGTACAGCCGCGATTTGCAATGAATTTTGGCAAATAACAGGTGTTTATCGTCAATTTTCTATTGTTTTTACAATATTTCGCCGTTTTCCGGGGAGAATGTTTCAGATTTTGATGATTTTGCGTAAAAGACTTGTAAGTTTTTTCAAAAGCAGGTATTATTAAATTGGCAGCAGGGATACCTGCATAGTATGCTTTGAAAGGATGGTCAATATGAGCTTACCCGAAAACTTTTACTGGGGCGGTTCCGCTTCTTCCTTCCAGGCCGAGGGCGCCTGGGATGAGGGCGGCAAGGGTCTGTCGATCTACGACGTTCGCCCGACCAATCCCCTTTTCTCCGACTGGAAGGTCGGCATCGATTTTTACCACCGTTATAAGGAAGATATCGCGCTCTTAAAACAGATGGGCTGCAACTTCTACCGTTTCTCGATCTGCTGGGCGCGCGTAATCCCCAACGGCGACGACGAACCCAACGAAGAAGGCTTGCAGTTTTATGACAACGTCATCAATGAGCTGATCGCGAACGGCATCACCCCCATGATCTGCATGTACCATTTCGATACCCCCTACCATCTGGAAAAGGATTACAACGGTTTTGCCAGCCGGTATGTGGTCGACTGCTTTGAACGGTATGCAAGACTCATCATGACCCGGTACGGCGACCGCGTCAAACATTGGATGACCTTCAATGAACAGAACCTCCATTCGATGATGCTGCGTGTTTCCAACGCAGAGCGGGTACCGGAAGGCGTCGATCCCGTTAAGTTCCTGTATCAGGTCAACCATCATGTATTCCTCGCTCACTGCAAGGCGGTCAAGGTTCTGCGTGAGGTCGTGCCGGACGCAAAGATCTGCGGCATGATCGCGGCTACTCCCTATTATCCCGCCACCTGCGCGCCGGAAGACGTCAACTTTGCGATCCGCTGCAACGATTACCTGAACCATTTCCATGAGGATGTTTTCGCCACCGGCAAATACCCTGCTTATATGGTCAAATATCTGACGAAACACGGCTGGATGCCTGAATTTGAAGAGGGCGATGAAGAAATCCTTTCCAACACGGTCGACTACCTCGCGTTCAGCTACTATCAGAGCGCGACCGTCAAGGCACAGGATTTCGACCAGCAGAAAGCTCCTGCAGAGGTCGCAGGCATGGGCCATGTGGATAACCCTTATGTCCAGTGCAACGAATGGGGCTGGGCAAAGGACGCGGTTGGTTTCCGCTCGCTGCTTCATGAACTGTATTACCGTCACGGCAAACCGGTCTTTGTCCTCGAAAACGGCGTCGGCTGCCGGGAAGAGCTGCCCGAGGACGGCAGCCTGATTCAGGACGATGAGAGAATCGAGTACCACAGAAACCATATCATCGAGATGAAGAAAGCCATCGAAGAAGACGGCGTCGACTGCCTGGGCTACATCACCTGGGGTCCGATCGATATCCTGTCCAGCAAGGCTGAGATGGCAAAACGGTATGGCTTTGTCTTCGTCAACCGCACCGAAAAAGACCTTCGCGACCTGCGCAGAGTCCCGAAGAAATCCTTCTACTGGATTCAGAAGGTATTCGGCTCCAACGGCGAAGTTTTGGACTAAATCGGAATACAGCAAAACCCTCGGATTTTCCGGGGGTTTTGTCGTTATATATTCATTTGCGTTCCGATAATTTCCAGACTTCTTCGATCACCCGGTCGATATCGGAAAATACCGTCAGGGAGGAGCACATATTGCGCAGTTTCGGTGCGCCGGGCATCCCTTTGAGGTAAAATGCGGCTGTACGGCGGCTCTCCCGCATGCCGATATATTCGCCTTTGTACGCTACCGCCAGCTCGACCTGCCGGCGCATGGTGTCAAGCTTTTCTTCCAGTGTCGGCGGCGCCGGTTTCGGCTCTCCGTTCAGCAGGGCACGGATTTCCCGGAAAATAAACGGGTTACCATAGGTTCCCCTTCCGATCATGACCAGATCGCAGCCGGTCTCCTCATACATCCGCAGGGCATCCTCGGCAGTCACGATATCACCGTTGCCGATGACCGGAATCGAAACGGCCTCCTTGACCGCGCGGATGATCGACCAGTCGGCAGAAGGTGCGTACATCTGCTTGCGTGTGCGGCCGTGGATGGTCAGGGCGTCGGCGCCTGCCTCCTCCATGAGCTGGGCGAAGGGTACGGCGTTTATATGCTCATCGTCCCATCCCTTGCGGAATTTGACGGTGACCGGCGTGTCCCCTGCCACGGCCTTAACTGCCTTTACGATTTTGTAGGCGGTTTCAGGCGTTTTCATCAGGGCGCTGCCCGCTCCCTGCCCGACGACTTTCGGGACAGGACAGCCCATATTGATGTCGATGATATCCGGTAAGAAGCGCAGGGTCGAAAGAGCGCCTTTGGCCATATCCTCCGGGTCATAGCCGAAAAGCTGCGCCGCCATCGGCCGCTCCCGTTCGGAGGGCTTGAGCAGTTCTTCCGTCTTGCGGTCGGAATAGGTCAGAGCCTTGGCGGAAGCCAGTTCCCCGACAACATAGGACGCGCCAAACTCCTTGCAGATTTCCCGGTAAGCCCGGTCGGCGACCGAGGCCATCGGCGCCAGGGCTGCGGTCTTTTCTATCTCAACAGAGCCGATTTTCAGTGTCTGAATCAAATTATCTCTCCTTAGCTTTTTGCAAAATATGCTGTATTGGACGGCACGCCACCTTGTAAAAATGCCCATCCTGTGGTATACTTATTTAGATTAGGGAACCTCTGCGTTAAGGTTTTTTCCCCGCCGGAGGCGGGGAAAAAACGTGTGGACACGTCTCCGAAAAAGAGAAAAGCCGATTCATTCAGAGTTTTCTT
>CAMAJC010000154.1 GCA_945835425.1 uncultured Clostridia bacterium | reverse complement strand
TAAAACGTGAGTTTTTCTACAGTCTGACCTCTCTCCACACTTTTGGAGAGAGGATTTTTGTCAACTGTTGCTTTCTTTTTCCTGTTGGATCGAGAGCTGCAGGACGGTACGTTTGCCGCGCTGGTCGCAGCCGCGGAAATGGTCGAGCAGCTTTTCCTCGTCGCTGGTCAGTTTCGGGATACCGTCCGGCTCGTCGGACAGTCCCAGCAAATAATCGGTCGTCACGCCGTAAAACTGCGCCAGCTGCACCAATCCCTGACAGCTGAGCTGCCGCTTGCCGTTTTCGTACATCGAATAGGCTTCCCTGGAGGTGCGCAGCACCGCGGCCGGTTCATTCTGGGTCAGTCCGCGTTGAAGCCGCAGATCCTTCATCCGTTTTTGCAGCAATTTGCATCCTCCTTATCGAAGCAGTTTGGAAATATACCGCGGCCGGATCACCGCGAGATAGCCGGATATCAGTTTTGTCAGCGCAATATCATAGAGCACAAAAGCCGCCGCTGCCGCCAGATAAAACACTGCGATGGCGACAGGAGAGAGCACCTCGCCGAAAAAGCCCTCGACGCCCAGCAGACAGATGCTGATGAGCGAAGCCGCACCCACCGGCACCGCCATGCACAGCATTTTCAGGACCCATTCGATCACCGGCTTGCGCAGCATCTCGATCCGCCGCTTGGCGATCGGGTACCAGCCGAACAGGATAAGGTACAAAATCGCGCTTTCCTTGCTGGGCACCAGCACGAGCGACAGAATTGCCACAGCGCCGTAACAGACTCCCGCGAACTTTTCCCCGCATTCGATGACGACCAGCGTTGTCAGAAACCCGCAGACCGCCGGCAGCCCGTAATCCATGACCGGGATGACCGCCGTTAAGAGCATCAAAACCAGGGACAATGCCGCCATGATTCCGCCGAATGCGATCAGGCGGCTGTTATTTTTTTGCTTTATTGCCATAGTGAGGATCCCCTTAGCAGCAGGAGATCAGGTCGCCTCCCATACATTCGCAGCAGCAGTCGGCGCAGATCAGCGTGTTGCAGCAGTCGCAGGCGTCCATCTGGTGTCTGCCGCCGCCGTAACTGGTCTGCCGGTAGCCGGTGCCGGGAGCGCCGTAGCCGCCCTGGCTCTGCCAGGACATGCGGTTGAGGGCGGCGCGGTATTCGGGATTGTTCGGGCTCATCTGGCAGGCAGCGTTAAAATGGTTGCGCGCATCGTCCAGCCAGCCGCGCTGGTAACAGATCGTACCCTTCAGAAAATGCCACTCGGCGTCTCTGGCATTTGCAGGAGAGCCGTCCAGCAGTTCTTCCGCTTCCACCAGCCGGTTTTGCTGGATCATCCGGCGGATATCGCCGTACTGGCTGTTTCCGTAGCCGTACCCGCCGTAGCCGCTCTGGCCATAACCCTGTCCGTAACCCTGGTTATAGCGCTGACCATTCTGGCTGTATCCGCCCTGATAGCTGCTCTGGCTGCCGGATTTTCTGTTTTTGAGGTCTTTCAGCACAGCGTCATAAGCCGCGTTGACTTCCTGCATCTTCTCGTTGGCGACGTCCGCCAGCGGGGAATCGGCATAGTTATCGGGGTGATACTTTTTGGCCAGATCGCGGTAAGCCGCCTTGACCTGTTCTTCGGTCGCGTCTCTTGCTACGCCAAGCACCTGATAAGGATCTTTTTCAGACATATTGTCCTCCATTCGCCCAAGGGGCATTTATGATAGATTTGTTTACGGCTCTCCGGCAGGAGCATCCTCCTCCAGAAGGCCGGCAGATTCCTTTTTCTTTTTATTCCGGCGGGTGAAAACCCGTTCCATCGATTCTTTCATGCCCAAATAGATGATATTGTCGAGGATATTTTTAAACCGTTTCAGTTCGAGCAGCTCATAAGCCGCCGCCATTTCCGCACCGGTGATGTTCAGCATCTCCCGGCCGTACTGCTGGATTTCCATCCGCTTTTCTTCAGACAGGGGAGCGGTGACGGAAAATTTCCGCAGAAACGGATTAAAGCCGCCCTCCTTGAGATCGTCCTCCAGATCATCCAGCGCGTCGATCAGATAGATCCACCGCCCCAGAAGGTAGCCGAACCGGTTTAAAATCCGCTGTTCCATCGGGTCTTTGGAGAGCGCCTCCATCATCCCGGCGAGCGCCTTTGCACTGGGCTCGGCAGCGGCGTCCAACCCCGCGTCCGGCAGTTTTTCCACTGCCGTCTGCTCTTTCCCCATATCGGAGCAGAGCACAGGGAGCGCCGGGAAACAGTCACCCGCTTTTTTGCCCGCATGGGCGGTCAGGGGAAGGGTCATCCGGTACAGGACGGATTTTAACCCGGAAGAATCGGCAATGTTGTCGGCAACTTTAGCGTGCACCATCGAAACGACACAGCCGCTGACATAAGGAAGGGTATTCTCCTCCATTTTCAGCCGCTGGCGCTTGTGAAACGGGTGGGCGATGCAGGTAAAAGGCTCGTAACCGGGGAAATCCTCCTGCAAAGCCAGCCCCAGCAGGGCCGCAAAGGTAAAATCGTAGTTGAGCGAAAGGGTAGAAAGGGCGCCGAATTTTTCCTTCAGCGTGTGGCAGATACTGCAGTAAACCGCCCGGTAGGTCTCGTATTCGTATACCCGCAGCTGCCCGATACAGGGCCTGATATAACCAAACACAGCCGTCTTCCTTTCCACTTTCTTATTTTCTATTCTAGCACAACTGTCGAAACCAGTAAATGTTCGTCTAATAAACATATTGTTACGAATATGTTACTATCAGCCGCAAAAAAGCGCTCCCGATTACCTAACGATAATTGGGAGCGTGACAATTGGGGTATCGCAAATCAGCCTTCACTGTCAATGGAAGTCCATTCCTCAGAAGTGGCGGATACGGCGGCGTTTTCGTCATCCGCGCCGTCGACCGCGTTTTCAATCATGCCTGCCCAGGGCAGTTCCAGCTCTCTGGCGCCCTGCTTGTACCATTCACCCACGGCGTTATAGGAATAACCGCCCTGCCAGACACCGTCGGCGTCCTTCACAAACTCGGCATAGCCATAGTTTTCGGCGCTGCCGCCAATGATCAGATAGTGAACCGTGCCGTCCGCCGCTGCGCAGGAATAAATATATGGCTCCGTTTCGCTCAGCTGATCGGTCAGATCGATCTCACCGCCGCTGCCCATCAGATACAGCTTTCCATTCTCCTGCCGGAACAGGTCGTTTTCCGGGCTGGTTTCCATCTCCACTTTTGCGATAACCGACCCGTTTTCCGCCGAGCCGTGATAAATCGTCCCTTTGCCGCCGAGGAAACGCAAAATCTCACCGCCGGTGGCCGCATAAGCCGTAATGGGCAGGGCGCAGAGGACAGCTGCCGCGACCGCTGCGATGACTGCCTTTCTCTTTACGCCAAAGTGCTTCTTTTTCCCGTTTTCCCTGAGCATTTTCTCAATACGCATCTCACATTCCTCCGACATTGTAACCTGGTCAAAAAGCGCCTTCATTTGCTGTTTCATAGCCCGATTCCTCCAATTCCTTTTTCAGCTGCTGTCTGGCGCGCTGCAGCCTGGTCGTGACAGCAGTTTTGCTGATTTTCAGAAGCTTACCGATCTCTTCGGTCGAGTAACCTTCATAATAGTAGAGGTAGACCACGACCCGGTATCCTGTTTTCAGCTGCATCACCTGTTTAAAAAGCTCGCGGTCCTTTGTCTCCTGCAGCGGGATCATATCCTCCAGCGGCTCGACATTCCGCCGCCAGAAGGAGCGCAGGAAATTGCGGCTTTCGTTGGCTGTGACCTGCATCAGCCAGGCTTTTTCGCAGCCCGGTTTGATGGAAGGCTGGCGCAGCAGCTTTAAGAACACCGTTTGACAGATGTCTTCCGCGTCCGGTATCGAACGGGTATAGTTCAGCGCCAGCCGGAAGACACTGTCTTTGTACTCCATGAATATGGCTGTGACGTCCATTTGGGGTTTGGCGCCTCCTTTCTCATTTTTGAGGCCTCATATATAAGACAAGCGGGAAGGGGTTCTGGTCACAAAATATCGGTCGGAATATGAAAAAAGCCCGCGGAAAATTCCACGGGCTTTGTAAATCTGCCAAGGCAGAAAATCATCTCTTGCTGAACTGAGGAGCGCGACGAGCAGCTTTGAGGCCGTACTTCTTACGTTCTTTCATACGAGGATCGCGGGTCAGGAAGCCAGCTTTCTTCAGAACAGGACGCAGCTCGGGGTCAAACTGGAGCAGAGCTCTGGACAGGCCGTGACGGATAGCGCCAGCCTGGCCGGTAACGCCGCCGCCGGCGACGGTGCAGATGATGTCGAACTTGCCTTCGGTCTCGGTGAGAGCGAGGGGCTGACGGACGATCAGCTTGAGGGTTTCCAGGCCGAAGTAATCATCGATGGAACGGCCGTTGATGGTGATAGAACCGGTGCCCTGGTAAACGCGAACGCGGGCAACAGAAGATTTTCTTCTGCCGGTACCGTAGAAATAAGGTTTGGATTCGTACATTTAAATAGCCTCCCTTCGATAATTACAGCTCGTACTTCTCGGGCTTCTGAGCAGCATGGAGGTGCTCAGCGCCAGCGTAGACGTGCAGACGGCGTCTGGCGTTGCGGCCGATAACGGTGTCCGGAATCATGCCGTTGACAGCAACTTCCATAGCCTTCTCGGGGTTGGTTTTCATCAGGGTGGAGTACTGGACTTCTTTCAGATGTCCGATCCAGCCGGTGTGCCAGCGGAGGAATTTCTTCTCCAGCTTCTTGCCGGTCAGGACAGCTTTGCCGCAGTTGATGATGATGACGTTGTCACCGCAGTCAACGTGGGGAGCAAAGGTGGTTTTATGTTTGCCGCGGAGCAGGACAGCAGCCTGTGCAGCGACACGGCCCAGGGGCTTGCCCTCGGCGTCGATCACATACCAATTGCGGCTGATTTCAGCAGCTTTAGGCATAGTAGTCATAGTCTTTTACCTCCAGTATATTTTCATGAATCATTGGGACCAATGGGTCCTACCTACCAAAACCGGGTTTCGTTTCAGTACGCTTTTCACAACGTTAACTATTATAACCGCTGGCAAGCGGTTTGTCAACCCGAAATTCGGCTATTTTTTAATTTACAGCCCATATTCTCTCGATTTCTCGCTATTTTGCTTTATTTATCTCACTTTCTCGTTCGCCATTCCATTTTTCTGCAGCCACACATCATCGTGCAGCTGCACAATTCCCGCAAAATTTCCGTATGGAATTTGTAAAAAACTGACACAAAAGCAGAGACTTTGCC
>CAMAJC010000153.1 GCA_945835425.1 uncultured Clostridia bacterium | reverse complement strand
CGTGCGCGGCAAAACGTGCCCTTTGTAAGAGAGGGCGTCCCCTGAGAACCTTCCGGTAAGCACTCACATTTCATAAAAGAATAAAACGTGAATTTTTCGACAGTCTGGGCAGGGCGCTGTTGCCCCGCATGGTTTTGTATCTTCAGTATAGCATATTCCGGCGGGTTTGTGTATCGATTTTGGGCAGTTTCCGCCTGTCAATTCCCGGACTGCTGCCCCAAAGCTGCCTTGAGGATCGAAAAGCTCTCGGGGCTGAGACAGTGCTCCATTTCACAAGCCTCGCGCGCCGCCGTCTCCGCTTCGATGCCTAGCCCCGTCAGCAGGCCAAGGAAAAACCGGTTCTGCTCATCGATATCCTGCGCGATCTGCAAACCCCGCTCGGTCAGATGGATATTCCTTCCCTGATCCAGCCAGATAAACCCTTCCTCCGACAGGCTTTTCAGCGTCACCGACACCGTCGGCCGCGACACACACAGCGTTTTCGCCAGGTCCGACCCGTGTACCCCCTTTTGGCGGGACAGGACATAGATCGTCCGCAGGTAGTCTTCTGTCAGCTTCCTCTGCTTCATAAACGGTATTCCTTTCCTTTGCTGCATTTCCGCGAAAGGCGGATATATGATTAGTTTTAGCTAACTTCTTACCGGTAAAAAAGCGGCTGCAATATTAGCAGACGCTAACCGTTATTCATATTACCATGCGCCGCCGGAAAAGTCAACCGTCTTTCTTTCAGAAAAGCCCGATTTCCCTGAGAAAAAGCAATCTGCACAAATCCGCAGGTCATTTGCCGTTTTCCGCCGCAACATATTCATAAAAATGAAAAAAAACCTTGACAAAAAAGCCCGGCGGCGCTATTATATTGTCGGTAAGCGAAAGCTAACCATTTTTATTGGGCATCGGTTAGCAATCGCAAACTAAGAAGCCTCTGATTTAATGGTTTTTCCCGCCTTCGGCGGGGAAAAACCGCATGGATACGTCTCCGAAAAAGAGGATAATCGATTCATTCAGAGCTTCCCTAAAACGATAAAGGAGGTGTGTTCATGATGCCGCTTACACTGGCAGACGCCGGGCAGGAATATGTGATCAAGAAGATCGGCGGAAAGCCGGAGGTCAAAAAGCATCTGGAAAACCTGGGCTTTGTGACCGGCACCGACGTCTCCGTCCTCAACACCATCGGCGGAAACGTTATTGTCAGGGTCAAGGAGACCCGCGTTGCGATCAGCCGGGAAATGGCGCAGAAGATCATGATTTAAGCCTCGCGGCTTTCAAACAACCAAGGAGGAGAAACGTATGAAAACACTTCGGCAGGCAAAGATCGGCGAAAGCGCAAAGGTCGTCAAGCTCCATGGGGAAGGCGCCGTCAAACGCCGCATCATGGATATGGGTATCACCAAGGGCGTCGAGGTCACCATCCGCAAGGTAGCGCCGCTGGGCGACCCCATCGAGATCACCGTCCGCGGCTATGAGCTGTCCATCCGGAAAGCGGACGCCGAGATGATCGAGATCGAATAAGCAGTACCCCTTCGCGCAAGACCTGTATAAACAAAATTCCGGGGCGGAAGCCCCTGTTTATTTCACCGTTAGTTAGCCATAGCTAACAGAAGGAGAGGAATCCATCATGGAACTGAGAATTGCCCTGGCGGGCAACCCAAACTGCGGCAAGACGACGCTGTTCAACGCCCTGACCGGCTCCAACCAGTTCGTCGGCAACTGGCCGGGCGTAACGGTCGAGAAAAAGGAAGGGAAGCTCAAAAAGCACCCTGACGTCACCATCACCGACCTTCCCGGCATCTATTCCCTGTCGCCCTACACCCTGGAAGAGGTCGTCGCGCGAAACTATCTGGTCGGCGAGCGGCCGGACGCCATCCTGAACATCATCGACGGCACCAACCTGGAGCGCAACCTCTACCTGACCACACAGCTGACCGAACTGGGTATCCCGGTCGTTGTCGCCATCAACATGATGGACATCGTCCGCAAAAACGGCGACAAGATCGACGTCAAGGAGCTGTCCGAAGCCCTGGGCTGCAAGGTCATGGAAATCTCGGCCCTGAAAGCCGACGGCATCATGGACGCGGCAGAAGCGGCCGTCGACGCCGCCAAAAACGGCAAAACCGTCCCGATGCACACCTTCTCCGGCCCGGTCGAGCACGCCATCGCCCATATCGAGGAGGCGGCTGTACATAACCTGCCGGAAGAGCAGCAGCGCTGGTACGCCATCAAGATTTTCGAGCGGGACGACAAGGTGCTGGAGCAGCTAAACCTTCCGGAAAAAGTCCTCTCTCATATCGAAGCGGACATTTCTGCCGCCGAGCAGGAGCTGGACGACGACGCCGAATCGATCATCACCGGCGAGCGCTATGTCTACATCGGCGAGGTCATCAAACGGTGCTATAAAAAGAAATCCACCGGCAAGCTTTCCTCCTCCGACAAGATCGACAAGGTCGTCACCAACCGCTGGCTGGGCCTGCCGATTTTCGCGGTGGTCATGTTCCTGGTCTATTATATCTCGATGGTAACGGTCGGCTCCGCGGCCACCGACTGGGCCAACGACGGCGTTTTCGGCGACGGCTGGCACCTGTTCGGCATCGGCAGTTCCGCTTATGAAGAGGTGAGTGAAGAATACACCGCGGCGATGCAGGCGGCTGAAGCCTTCGCGGAAATCGTCTTTGAAGCGGAAGATTTTGACGCAGACGCGGCTCTGTCGGAGCTGAAAACACTCTCTCCTGCCTCCGGTACCGCCGAGGTCGATGTGGAGGACGAGGAGACTCTTGCCATCAACACGATGACCGCTTACTTTGACGCCATCCCCGACGGCGCCGACGAGGAAACCACCGTCCCGATGACCTATCTGGACGCGGTGGATTATCTGGAAGAAAACGGCTTTGACGAGCCCGACCCCGCCGATTACGGGATTTGGGTGCCCGGCATCCCGGTGCTGATCGAGAGCGGCCTGGAAGCTATTGACGCGGCAGACTGGCTGACCGGCCTGATTCTGGACGGCATCGTCGCCGGTGTCGGCGCGGTACTGGGCTTTGTCCCCCAGATGCTGGTGCTGTTTTTGCTGCTGGCCTTCCTGGAAGCCTGCGGCTATATGGCCCGTATCGCCTTCGTCCTCGACCGTGTCTTCCGTAAGTTCGGCCTGTCCGGCAAGAGCTTCATCCCCATGCTGATCGGCACCGGCTGCGGCGTTCCCGGCATCATGGCTTCCCGCACGATTGAAAACGAGCGCGACCGCCGGATGACCATCATGACCACCACCTTCATCCCCTGCGGCGCGAAGGTCCCCTTTATCGCCATGATCGCGGGCGCCCTCTTCGGCGGCAGCGCCTGGGTCGCGACCTCGGCCTACTTCATCGGCATGGCCGCCATCATTATCTCCGGCATCATGCTGAAAAAGACGAGACCCTTCGCAGGCGAACCGGCGCCCTTCGTCATGGAGCTGCCTGCCTACCATCTGCCCACTCTTCTCAACGTCCTGCGCAGCATGTGGGAGCGCGGCTGGAGCTTTATCAAGAAAGCCGGCACCATCATCCTCCTGTCCACCATCCTCGTCTGGTTCACCACCTTCTTCGGCTTTGTCGACGGCGGCTTCCGGATGCTGGCGGAAGAGGAAATCGACCATTCGATTCTGGCCGCAATCGGCGGCGCCATCGCCTGGATCTTCAAACCCCTGGGCTGGGGCAACTGGCAGGCGGCGGTCGCTTCCATCACCGGCCTGGTCGCCAAGGAAAACATCGTCGGTACCCTCGGCATCCTCTACGGCGGCGGCGACGGCACCGTTTACCAGAACCTGGCCAGCGCCTTCTCCGGCATCACCGGCTATTCCTTCCTGGTGTTCAACCTCCTCTGCGCGCCCTGCTTTGCTGCGATCGGCGCGATCAAACGGGAAATGAACAACGCGAAGTGGACCTGGTTCGCCATCGGCTATCAGTGCGGTTTTGCTTACGTCATCGCCCTGATGATCAACCAGTTCGGCGGCGCTTTGACCGGCAACCTGAACATCCTTGGCCTGATTGCCGCGCTTATTCTCCTCGCCCTGATGCTTTATATGCTGTTCAAGCCCTACAAGGAAGCCACCAGACGCGCAAAATAATTTACTGAAAGGAGCGCCCTCTATGCTGCAATGGCTCAGCGCCAATATCGGTACCCTCATTATCTGCATCATCCTGCTCACCATCGTCGCCCTGATTGTCCGCTACCTGCTGCGGCAGAAGAAGCAGGGCAAGTCCTCCTGCGGCTGCGGCTGCGCCCACTGCGCAATGCACGGGTCCTGCCACCCATCGAAATAACCGGAAAAGCCGGGAAATGTACGGTCTGTACGTTTCCCGGCTTTTAGCTTGTCGATAAAATCAAAATATCCGTTTATGCAGATTTGGTGGCGACCGCAGGTCGCCGCTACAATAAATATGTGGGGATAAATGATCTGAGGCATGGATTATAGCAGCGCGTGTCCCTTTTCGCAGACTTCATAGATTTCGTCCTGTTTAGCCTCGATCAGCGGCTGGACCTTGCGGGTCTTTGCATCAACCAGGCGGCGATAGACAAAATACGGGAGAATCCAGCCGATAAACGCCGGTACCGCCAGCAGGACACACAGCCAGTAAACCGGCGGCTCATGGGTGACCGAAAAGACCGACCCGGCCATAAACGCCGTCCCCACTATGCCGATTGCCAAAGCCCAGACTGTCGCGGCAGAGGTTTTCGAACGCTCCAGCGTATCGATCTCTCTTGCGCAGGCCTCAAAATGCCGCTGAGCTTAACGATAATGGGCTTACCCTCCATCTTCCGGCGGACAAGGAGCATGATGAGCAGGATGACTGCGCCGACGCAGCCGATAATGACTCCCTGCGTAAAAGCGTTCCACTCCGGAATCATCGCCATGCACATGCCCAGCGCAAACAGGATGCCGCCAACGGTACCAAGGATCAGGGATACAAAATTTTTCTTCGACATTTTCGATTACCTCCATCGTTTTCATTCCTCATCGGATGGCCTTATTATACCGCCGGATTGTTTGCGTGGTGCTTCAGAATTGTTTGCAAAGTATTAATCAGAAGATTTTTTTGCAGGCATTGGTTTTGCGGATTTTTCCATTCGCCTGAGACCCGGAAGGCGTGCGTCCGCGGCCGGTTAAGCAGTTGGCATTTTGGAACAAACAAAAAGGCCGCACAAAACGTGCAGCCTTTTTTCCTTTCATTCAATCTGCGAACAGCGGCGTCGACAGATACCGGTCGCCGGTATCAGGCAGCAGCGCCA
>CAMAJC010000152.1 GCA_945835425.1 uncultured Clostridia bacterium | reverse complement strand
CGGACGGCTCCGCCTCCGGGTCACTTTCCGCAGAAGACGATTCTTCCGCACTGGATTCCGATGCAGAGCTGCTTTCTACGGCACTGCTTTCCGAAACACTGACAACGCTCTCCTGCCCGCAAGCAGCAAACAGCAGCATGGCCGTGCATACTGCCATAAAAACCCATATTCTTCTCATAATCTCCATCCTTTCCCAATTATCTTTATATATAAGTGTTTTGAAAATGGGAAAAAGCTGCAATTATAAATATGTTATCTATATAAACATGCAAAAAATACCCGGAAGCGTCCTGCTCCCGGGATTTTTGCTTATTTTGTAACAGGCATCAGGTCATAGTGATACACATAGGTCACCCGGTCATCGTCAATGCCTTCAACGCTCCAGCCGTAAAACGACTTCCCATCGTCGGCAATAACCGGCTCAAAATAGGGCATATCCGTGCGGTCGATGTACCCGACCACCGAAAGGTCGGCGGCGTCGCATACGACCAGATAGGAACGTCCGGCCATATCCGCATCCGCCAGCACCGGAACCATTTCGACCAACCGCTGCGCACCTGCCATCTCCTCATTATGAAACGTCGTGGTAAAAGCAAAGAACCGGCCGTCAGAATAGTTGGTTTCCGGCCAGACGTCCTCCGGCAGCAAAAGCGAACACAGTTCACCTGTCGCAGGCTCCAACCTTATCAGGGACATCTGGAACGGATAGGAACCGCCTTCTCCTCCCTGGCCCATGCCGGTCAGATAACCGTTCCACATATGATAGGGCGCAAAACCGCCCTCTATATAATAGGTGGACAACGTTCCAGTCCCGGTATCATAACAGCCGATATCGCCAAACTTACTGTAGCAAAGATACTGCCCAATTGAATAGCGGCCGACCTGTATCCGGCAGGACTCGATATCGGCATAATCTTCAGCACCGGTCTCATAAATATTTTCCTTCGTACCGTCCGGCTTAACCAGCTGCAGATACTTTCCGTCCTCGGTATAGGCAAAGGAATAACCGGTCTCAAAAGAACCCGCTTCCTCTGCCGTGCAGGGCTCGAGGTCAAAGGTGTAATACTCCGCTGTCCCCTCTTCCCAATTCTGGAGGGAGAACCCGTCCGGTTCCCGCATCATCGTGTGACGCGTCGACGGAACCTCTTTGAGCAGCGTCCCATCCGTCTCCATCAGCCGGAGAAATTCTTCGCCGTCCTTATAGACCTGGCAGGCAAGTTTCCCGTCCGGCGTCATAAACATCCGGTCAATGTTGACGCACTTTTCCAGTGCAAAAACCGCATTCTCCGGCAGGGCGTCTTCTTCCGCAGACGATACCTCTTCCGGTTCGCTCTCCGCAGAAGACGGTTCTTCGGCGCTGCTTTCCGATACAGAGCTGCTCTCTGCCGTGCTGCCTGCCGGAGCAGAACTGCTCGCCGGTACGCTTTCCGATACGCTGACAGCCGTTTCCTGCCCACAGGCGGCAAGCAGCAGCGCCGCCGTCAAAGCCGCCATGAAAATCCGTGTCTTTTTCATCTTCATCCTTCATCCCATCCTTTCGGAATCACATTTCCCCAACACCTATATTCTACCCATCTCCGGCCTTTGCCGATAGATGCATTTTGCAGCAGAATGTGTCAATATAATAGAAGAAACGTCTTTTCCCTCGTTTTTTCTATGATAAAAGGTTTTGAGAATGGAAAAAAGTTGCAGTTTACAGGATATTTCCTGAAAAAAGAAGACGCCGCCTTTTGGCAGCGCCTCAGGCTGTCGATAAAGTAGAAGCTCTTCCCGCCCTCTCCGGCCTACGGCCACCTCTCCCAAAGGGAGAGGCCTTGGCAATATTAGGGCAGATGCAGTAATTACCGGGATTTCTCGCTTCGCCCAATCTTCGCCAGAGGCTCCCACTTTGCGGGAGCTGGCAGCCGTTAGGCTGACTGAGAGGGCTTATTTCCGACTTTTTCGACAAGCTGAGACGCCGCCTTGTGGCAGCGCCTTTCAGTTTGTAAAAGATATTTTTACGTTGTAGCGGCGACCTGCGGTCGCCACCGATATAGATAAAGGTCGATTTCCATCTATTATCATAAAATATATGGGTTTATGCAAATCTGGTGGCGGTCACAGACCGCCGCTACAGACAATTATCGTTACGCTTATTTCCGGCAGCCTGCAAGGCGTCACCCAAAAGCAGTGCCTTTCCCACACATCACAGCCAGAAAGCCGATCTGTCCGCATCGGACGGCATCCGCCAGTCTCCGCGGGGCGAAACGCTGACCGAACCGACCTTGGGCGAATCAGGGACGCAGCTGCGCTTGAACTGGCTGATAAAGAACCGGCGCAGGAAGGTGGAGAGCCATTTTGCGACCGTCGCGCTGTCGTATTTGCCCGCAAAGGCGCGCTCGGCTAAAAACTGCAGCTTCTCGGTCGTGCAGCCGAACCGCAGGAAATGGTAGAGGAAGAAGTCGTGCAGCTCATACGGCCCGATGGTATCCTCGGTTTTCTGCTGAATCTGGCCGTTCTCGTCCGGCGGCAGCAGCTCCGGCGAAACTGGGGTGTCCAGCACCGCCTGCAGCACCTTACCCGTCCGCTCGTCCGAAATGCCCGCCACATAAGAGACCAGATGCCGCACCAGGGTCTTCGGGACCGAAGCGTTGACGCCGTACATGCTCATATGGTCGCCGTTGTAGGTGCACCAGCCCATGGCCAGCTCCGACAGGTCGCCGGTGCCGACGAGGATGCCGCCGTTTTTGTTGGCCAGGTCCATCAGCAGGTAGGTGCGCTGTCTCGCCTGGGTGTTTTCATAGGTGATGTCGTGGACGTCGGGGTCCTGGCCGATGTCCTGCATATGCTGGATGCAGGCAGGCCGGATATCGATTTCCATCAGCGTCGCGCCGAGGGAGTGGATCAGCTCGAGGGCGTTGTAGTAGGTGCGGTCGGTGGTGCCGAAGCCCGGCATCGTCACCGCGAGGATGTTTTCCGCGGGCAGCCCCAGCCGCTTCATCGCCTCCGCCGCGACCAGCAGCGCCAGCGTCGAATCGAGACCGCCGGAAATGCCGATGACCGCTTTGGTCAGCCCCGTGTGGGACAGCCGCTTCGCCAGCCCGCAGGACTGAATCGCGAAAATCTCTTTGCAGCGGGCCTCCATCGTCCGCGGGTCGCCCGGCACAAAGGGCGTCGGGTCCCAAATCCGGTCGATCTGCTCTTCATGGAGCATCGGCAGCGTCCCTTCGACCACCGGCAGCGGCTTTACCCCCAGCTGTACGGCATTGTCATGGAAGGAGCCGTTTTTCCGCCGTTCAGCCATCAGCTTCTGCACATCGATGCAGCCGGTCACAAAACCGCCCTCCTGCTCGAACCGCTCGTTTTCCGCGAGGACGGAGCCGTTTTCGGCGATGGTGCAGGCGCCCGAGAAGACCATGTCGGTGGTCGATTCGCCGACTCCGGCGGACGCATAAATATATCCTGCAATACAGCCGCCCGACTGTCTCGAAATCAGCCCGCGGCGATAGTCGTTTTTCGATACCAGTTCATTGGAAGCAGACAGGTTTGCGATGACGTTGGCGCCGCCAAGGCAGAGCAGGCTGCTGGGCGGAACCGGCACCCAGACGTCCTCGCACAGCTCGACACCCAGCACCATCTCGCCGAACTTAAACAATTGCGCGCCGAAAGGCACATCCTGCCCGCAGAATCGGATGGTCTGATACGGGACGCTGCCGCCGGAGACAAACCAGCGTTTTTCGTAGTATTCCTGATAGTTGGGCAGGTAGGTCTTCGGGACAAGGCCGAGGATTTTCCCGCTCTGGCAGACCGCCGCGCAGTTATACAGCGCATCACCGATCCGCACCGGCAGGCCGATCACCCAGACCATGTCCGTATTTTTGAGTTCCCGCAGCATCCGCTCCAGCGCGTGCTCACACCCGATCACCAGCATGTCCTGATGGAACAGGTCGGCGCAGGTATAGGCCGACAGGTGCAGCTCCGGCAAGACGCTCAGCTGCACGCCCTGCGCCGCCGCTTTTTTAAGCATCGCAAGGGCCGTATCGGCATTTTTCTCAGGCGCTGCGACCGTTACCCGCGGAGCCAGCGCCGCCGTTTTATAGATTCCCAGATTTTTTACCATATTGATTCACCCTGATAAAAAACGAAGCGTGCCTGACGTCGCTTCGTTTTTGTTTATTTTATTTGGAAATGGCTATCCGACGAGGATTTGGCGGGCTTACGGCCGTCCGCCGGTCTCTGCCAATCTCACCGGCCCAATCCTTTATTCCTTTTTATCCTCCGGCAGGTCGACCGCATAAACAGCATAATCCGCTGCGGGCTTTTCCGGCTCCTTCAGCAGGCAGTCCATATTCTCAAACCGTCCGCCGCTGTGGAGATAGACGGTGACCCGGCGGTCGTCTTCTTCGGGGTATGGATAGCCCAGCGCAGCGCCGACTTCCCGGCCGCACTTGCGGAACAGCTCGGTTGCCGCATCCAGCGCCTGCATAATCGACTCATAGGTGCCGCCGCAGTAGCTGCAGGCAAACAGCCTCCAGTCCTCGGAATAGAGGTACCGTTCAATAAACCGGCCCATCTTCCCCAGGTCGATCTTGAAGTCATATTCCAGCGCGATCTTCCAGCGGACCATTTTCAGCAGCTCTTTCTGGACACATTCGCTCATGATGCCGTGGGCGTAGGGCATTTCCTGCCGCCAGACGCCCTTGACCACATAGGTCGCCACCCACCAGAATTCGTTGCAGGTGCAGATGTATTCCCGTTCGGTGGGCTTTTGCACCCAATACTGCGCGTCCGACTGAGGCGGCAGCGGAGGTGCTTTTTTGTCCTTGTCCATCAGCAGGATGCACATCGTATCCCCGGACAGCGTCTTCTCCATCGATTCGACCGGGATAAGGGTCAGGTCGAGCCGGTTACCGTCCATAAACTGACAGAGATAGATATACCAGTCGGTAAAGGGCGGTGTGGAGTCAAACTGCTCGCTCCGGGTCTGCATGATGATCCGCTCGCCGAATACGTCGATCCAATTCGGGTCGCGCAGGAACGATTCCATGTCCGTCACAGCATACACAATATCATAATCCTGATAATGGTCGCGGTGGGCTTTGGGATTCGCGCGGGAGCCGTTCATCCAGACTGCCCGCACCCGCTCGTCCTTCTCCGCGACGCCGAGGATCAGATCCATCATTTCCTTTTCTGTACGATGTTTCATAAAATCACCCCTTTTGTAAGAGTGAAGTGTGGAGAGTGGAGAGTGAAGTTTTCCCTTGACTGCTGCCGCAGTCACTTTTCTGCGAAAAGGCCGGGAAAACG
>CAMAJC010000151.1 GCA_945835425.1 uncultured Clostridia bacterium | reverse complement strand
AGAGCGTCAACTTCTCGTCCTCTTACGCGACCGGCGTACAGGTCGTTATCGTCAAGGAAGACGGCCCGATTGCTTCGCTGGACGACATTTCCGGCAAGATGATCGGCGTGCAGACCAACACCACCGGTGATATCTACGCTTCCGGCGACTACGGCGATGAGTATGTTACCCGGTACGACAACGGCGCCCTGGCGGTCGAAGGCCTCAAGAGCGGCAAGGTCGACTGCGTCATCATCGACAACGAGCCTGCAAAAGCGTATGTCGCGGCCAACGAAGGCCTGAAAATCCTGGATACCGAGTATACGGTCGAGGATTACGCCATCTGCTTTGCCAAGGAAAACACCGAGCTGCAGGAAAAGGTCAACGGCGCTCTGGAAGCGCTGATCGCTGACGGTTCCGTGCAGAAGATCATCGACAAGTACATTCCTGCCGAATAAACACCCGCAGGAAAGTCCCTGGGAAAATAAAAAGGAGCGGTTTTTCCGGACCGCTCTTTTTTGCAGTTTTAAGGTCCGCGTGGGAGCCTACCGCGCCTGGCATCAAAAAGGAGAAAGGTCATGTCACAAATCTGGCAGCATATCTGCAGCTGGTTTATAAACTTTGGGGAACAGCTGCATTTCGTCTTTATCGAAGGCGACCGGTACAAGCAGATGATCGCCGGTTTCTGCAACACCCTCAAAATCACCGCAGGCGCCCTCTGCATCGGCATCGTGATCGGCGTCGTGGTCGCCGCAATCCGCTCTTCCTATGACAAGAACAGGGAATCGATGAAGCTGCGCGGCGGCTTTTTCTACCGTTTTCTCGGCTTTTTAAACGCCATCTGCAAGCTGTATCTGACGGTCATCCGCGGCACGCCTGTCGTTGTCCAGCTGATGATCTCCTACTTCCTGATCTTTGTGTCGGCCAAGGACGGCGTGCCGGTCGCGATTTTCGCCTTCGGCATCAACTCCGGCGCATATGTCGCTGAGATCTTCCGCGGCGGCATCATGGCCATCGACGCCGGACAGTTTGAGGCAGGCAGAAGCCTCGGGTTTAACTACCTGCAGACTATGTGGCATATCATCATCCCGCAGATGTTCAAATCGGTCCTGCCGACCCTGTGCAACGAGTTCATCGCCCTTTTGAAAGAAACTTCGGTCGCGGGCTATGTCGGCGTCATCGACCTGACCAAGGCCGGCAACGTCATTGCGGGACGTACCTATTCGTATTTTATCCCGCTGCTGACGGTCGCCGCGGTTTACCTCATCCTTGTGGTAATCCTCTCCTGGCTGGTCGGTAAGCTGGAAAGGAGGCTGCGCAAGAGTGAACGATAAGGTTTTGATTCAGGTGCAGGGCCTGAAAAAGCATTATAACGGCGGCGAAGTGAAAGCCCTGGACGGCGTAAACTGCGAAGTCCGGCAGGGCGAGGTGCTGGTCATTATCGGGCCGTCCGGCAGCGGCAAGTCCACCCTGCTGCGCTCCTTAAACCTGCTGGAGATTCCCACCGGCGGCACCATTCATTTCGACGGCGTGGACATCACCGACCCCAAGGTCAATATCAACCTCCACCGCCAGAAGATGGGGATGGTGTTCCAGCATTTCAACCTCTTCCCTCATATGACCGTGCTGAAAAACATGACCATCGCGCCGGTCAAGCTGCTCCATAAACCCCAGGCGGAAGCGGAGAAAAAGGCGATGGAGTTGCTGGAACGGGTCGGGCTGGGCGACCGCGCAAAGGCTTACCCCAGCCAGCTTTCCGGCGGCCAGAAGCAGCGCGTCGCAATTGTCCGGGCACTGTGCATGGAACCGGAGGTCATGCTGTTTGACGAACCGACCTCGGCTCTCGACCCGGAGATGGTCGGCGAGGTACTGGATGTTATGAAAACCCTGGCGTCGGAGGGGATGACGATGGTCGTCGTCACCCACGAGATGGGCTTTGCCAGAGAGGTGGCCGACCGGATCATCTTCATGAGCGAAGGCGTTATCGTCGAAGAGGGTACACCGGAGGATATCTTCGAGCATCCGAAGGAGGAGCGGACCAAGGCTTTTTTAAGCTGTGTGTTATAAATAATCAAAACGGTGGGGAAACCTGCCGTTTTTGCTTTATCCTGGCTGTTGTCCGCCTATTATCCGCCCATTTTCCCCCGATTCCCGCGTTACGTCCTGTACTTTTTTCCGGAAAAGCGGTATGCTGAACAGGAAAGGAGGGAAGACCCATGGATCAACCAAAAATCGGCCGGTTTTTAAAAGAGCTGCGGCTGAAAAAAGGCATGACCCAGGAGCAGCTCGCTGAAATTTTCGGCGTATCCAACCGGAGCATTTCCCGGTGGGAAAACGGCAACAATATGCCAGACCTTGATCTGGTGATACAGATCGCACAGTATTATGATATCGGCATCGATGAACTTTTAAATGGGGAAAGTACGGAAGAAATTATGGACAAAAAGACAGAAGAAACGCTGCTGCAGGTTGCGGATTACAGCAACGAAGAAAAGATGGTATTATCACGGCGGATGAAGCTTTGCTTCCTGACCGGGCTGGCTGCACTGATTTTGGCGGCTGTGCTGGACGCTTTGGGGCTGCGGGGGATTGCGCTTTATGACAATATCGTCGGCTTCTCCCATGGCCTTGCCATGGGCGTCCTGCTGATCGGTGTCTTGTACACCAGCCGGTTTATGGCGAAAATCCGGGCGTTTAAAATGCGCCTGCTGCATCGGCAAAAATAGGCTTTGCGGCCCATGGGGAAACCTGCGGGCGTTTCCTTTTGTGACACCGGGAGAAGTTTGTACATTGACTTTTACCGGGCAGATGGTATAATTTATGTAAAAGACTGATTCCTTGGAAAAGAGGGCGCGTATGTTCCGAAAAAAGCAGGCAAAAATACACTATGATTCGCAATATATGCGGCCGGTCATCAAGTGCAGTATCTGTACCGGCGAACAGGCGGCCGGATTCAGGGACATCCGGACCGGGAAATTTGAAGAAGTCATGCTGATCAAAGACGGGAAGGACCTGGAAACCTTCCGGAAGATGTACGGCCTGTCGGACGTGCCGAAGGAGTACTGATTTTCCACCGTTTTCAGCCTTTGCTGTGGAAAAACGCGAAACGCGACAGAGGGAGGATTTTATTTGTATTTTGATTCAACGTATCTGATCTATGTGGTGCCGGCGCTGCTGATTTCGCTGTGGGCGTCGGTTCATGTCAAGAGTACCTTTGCCCGGTACAACCAAATCGGAAACCGCCGGGGCTATACGGGCGCACAGGTCGCCAGGCGGATTCTCGATGACAACGGCCTGACCGGTGTTCGGATTGAGCGGATCTCCGGCAGTCTGACCGACCATTTTGACCCGTCTGCCGGGGTGATACGGCTTTCGGACAGCACTTACAGCTCCACCTCGGTCGGCGCGATCGGCGTCGCGGCCCATGAATGCGGCCATGCGGTGCAGTATGATGTGGGATATTTTCCGATGCAGGTCCGCCGGGCGATTATCCCGCTGACCCAGATCGGCTCGTCGGTGGCGATCCCGCTGGCGGTGATCGGGATTATCCTGGGATTTTCGCTGCTGACCGAAATCGGCATCCTCCTTTTCTGCGCGGTTGTCGTGTTCCAGCTGGTTACATTGCCGGTGGAGTTTAACGCGAGCCGCCGGGCTATGCGGACGCTGGAAGAAGACGGCATCCTGGAGGACGACGAGCTGAGAGGCGCACGCAAGGTGCTGACCGCCGCGGCTCTCACCTATGTGGCGGCGCTGCTGGTATCGATCGGAAACCTTTTGCGGCTGCTGGCTCTGCGCGACCGGCGAAACGGCAGGAGATAAAGACCTTGATTTAATGTTTTTCCCCGCCGAAGGCGGGAAAAACGCACGAATATGCCTCTGAAAAAGAGAAAAGCCGAATAAATCAGAGATTCCAAAATTTGTGAGCATAATAAAAGCGAATGTACGCGGTTGGTACATTCGCTTTTTTGCTGCTTATTTCCCCGAAGAGGAGAACTTTTTGCGGTAAGCCGCGGGCGTGATGCCGTTTTCCTGCTTGAAGATCTTGTAGAAATAGGAGTCGGAGGAGAACCCGGTCTTTTCCGAAACGGTCGCCACCGGTTCATCGGTCGATTCCAGTAGGCTGCGCGCATGGGTCATCCGCACTTCCAGAATCCGCTCGAGGATCGTCATGCCGGTCGCCTGCTTGTAGATTCTGCCGGTATAGCTGGCGGAAAGGCCGAGGGTATCGGCGATGCTCTCAATCGACAGGGCCGGGTCGGCGTAGCGGCTTTCGATCTGGGCATTGATGGCTTCAATCTGCTGGTCGCTGCGGGAACCTGCGTTTTGCAGGACCTGCATGGTAATCGCACTGAAAATATCGTCAAAGGTATCATGAAGCTGGTCAATATTCTCAATATGGCCGAGATTGATGAAAAAAGGCGCATTGTGCTGCATCGACTGAATGTTTCCGGCGACTTGATTGCACATACTGACCAGCCGCAGGACTGTAGTATTGAAAATATACAGCGGTGAGTCCCAGCATCCCTCGACGATTTCCAGATAAACCTTCTTGGCCTTATCGAGGTTGCCGCGGGACAGAGCTTCTGCCAAAACCTTTTCTTTCTTTTCGGGATAACGGTACTCTTTTCCCGCGTTATCCTTTTTGCCGATAATGATCGAGCCGTCTCCGCTGAACAGACGGCGGTAACCGTTTTCATCGGCGGTTTCATAGAGGCTTAAAAGGCTGTTGAAGCTGCCTTCCTCGCTGATGCTGATCGAGACCGACAGAGACAGGGATCTGGTAATCGCTTCCCGCATTTCGGTGAGCAGCTCACGCAGCTGCTGTTCCGTCGGGGACTGGTCCTTCACCGTCAAAATCATGACCATCCGGTTGCGCTGCAGATCGACGCCCTCTGACCGGAAATATTTTCCCGCAATCTCGCAGCCGATGTTCAAAATCGCATAGCGGTACCGCTCGGCGTCTGCCGCGGGCATTTCCGTATCAAACTGCTGGTAGTGATCCAGCTTGATCATCGCCACATAACAGGGCTTTTCCGGATCGAGGTTACAGGAAAAGCTCTCCAGCCGCCGGGTCAGATCTGCGCCTGTGTTCGGGGTCAGGAGGAGCTTGCGCAGAAAGGCCTGTTTAAGGGCGGGAAAGCTTTCCCGTTCGCTGGCCTCCAGCCGGGAGATATCTTCCTTATATTGGTCGATGGGCCGGTAGAGCAGCCGGTTTAAGTACCAACTGACCAGAAGGCCGACGATCAAAAAGCCGAACAAAATCGCAATGGTCAGTCTCCGCATACGGGAGATGCCGCTGATGATGGTGCTGTAGGGGATGATGCGGACAT
>CAMAJC010000150.1 GCA_945835425.1 uncultured Clostridia bacterium | reverse complement strand
GGGTTTTTATGGCGGTATGCACAGCTATGCTGCTGTTTGCTGCCTGCGGGCAAGAGAGCGCTGTCAGCATCCCGGAAAGCAGTGCCGTAGAAAGCAGTGCTGCATCGGAACCCAGTGCGGAAGAACCATCTTCTGCGGAAAGTGAACCGGAGGAAATACCGTCCGGGGAAACAGAGGAGGATATTGTCCGGTATGCCACGTCGGCTGAGACAGACGGCGTTGATTATGCCGGGCTGGTCTGTCTGCTGCTGCCGGAAGGGGAAACCGTCGAGATGATACGGGAAATGGAGGATGGAAATTATATGCTCCTCGTGGACACCGGCGAGCAGCGATTTATGCGGCTGATTACGCCGGAGGGCAGACTGCTCAGCGAACTGCCGATCCCGGAACAGACTGTTCTGACGGCGGTGGAAGGTGGTTATAGCCTGTATTGCTATGCGGATGATACAAGTATATACTATAACGAGCAATTGCAGGAAATCGCCAAAGAAGCTTTACCCCATTACCCATATTCGACCGACTATTCCGCAGACGGAAAATATCTGCAATTGATCGGCACAGACGGCAGCTGTACAAACCTGGCGGAAACGGGAGCCGAATCTTACCAGGACTTGGACTACGGCCTTGCGGGGTTTTACGGCAGGCGGGCAGGCAAATGGGAAAGCTACAGCGACGGCGGCCGCATCAGTGGGATTATTGACCGGGAGACCGGAGAAGTGTACCGGTTTGATGAGCCCGGCGGAATCGAAGTTTATTGCGATGCGGGAGAATACCTCGTCTGTACCAGTCAGGGACAGGAAGGCGGTATCTACCCCAATGAGCCATATGTTTATCAGTTTTATCCTGAAACTGGGGAGCTGAAAAAAATCGCCCTGCCGTATCGGTCTTATCCAAGCTATCCCTGGGGAGAGGACGGCAGATATTTTGCCTATTATCTTGATTTTGCAAATGCCGACGCGGAAACAGCGGCGCGGATGAAGACAGAGCTTTTAAGGTTCCTTCCAGAACTGGAAGAAGCGGATATGGAAAGCGGCGTGACCTATCTGATTGATACCGAAACGCTGGAACTGCATCTGTTCCATTTGGATGGCGGACCGATTGACGGGCAGTATCAGGCGGTTTCCCGGGATGGGCAGTGGCAGTATGTTGTCAGCGATTCCAATAAGGTTTACAAGCTGCCGATCGTTATTGAATAAATAGCAAAAATCCCGGGAGCAGGACGCTTCCGGGATTATGTTTCTTTACATATTTTTGAGCTTGGCCTTATAGATCCGTTTAAGGAAGAACATCGAGACGGTCAGCGAGACGACCTCGGCGATCGGGAAGGAGAGCCAGACCAGTTCGAGAATGCCGGTGAAACTCATCAGCCATGCCACCGGAATCAGTACTAAGAGCTGGCGGCAGACCGAGACGATCAGGCTGTAGACGCCGTTGCCGAGCGCCTGGAAGACCGACCCGGCGCAGATGCACAGGCCGCAGACGAGGAAGCAAACGCCCATCGTCCGCAGAGCGGGGATGCCCATGGCCATCATGTTGTCCGACGCAGAGAACATCGAAAGCAGCAGTTTCGGCAGGCACATGAACACCAGGAAAACAACCAGCAGGAAGATTTCCGCCGAAGCCATGCTGTACTTGATGGTCTTCATGATCCGTTCCTTGCTGCGGGCGCCGTAGTTGAAGGCGATGATCGGGATCATGGCGTTGGACAGGCCGATGACCGGCATGATCGCGAAGCTCTGGAGCTTGAAATAAACGCCGAAGACAGCGGTGGCGGTGGATGTAAAGCCCATCAGGATCATGTTCATCGCGAGGTTCATGATCGAACCGATCGACTGCATCGCGATGGAGGGCAGGCCGACCCGGTAGATTTCCTTGATGATATGTCCATCAGGGCGGTATCTAAAGCTGAGGCGGAGGGTTTTGTTGCAGCGGATGTTCAGGATAAAGCCGATCACGCAGGAGAGGATCTGGCCGATAACGGTCGCCAGCGCCGCGCCTGCAGCGCCCAGGGCAGGCAGGCCGAACATACCGAAGATCAGAATCGGGTCGAGAATGATATTGGTGATTGCACCGGACATCTGGGTGACCATCGAAAGATGGGCCAGGCCGGTGGACTGCAGCAGCCGTTCGGTGATGATCTGCCCGAAGCAGCCGACCGACAGAATGCAGCAGATTTGGACATAGACGGTGCCGGCTGCGATGATTTCCGAGTCGCTGGTCTGCATGGCAAAGAAGGGCCGTGCGCCGAAGATACCGAACAGGACAAAAATGATCATCGTCACGAAGGCAAGGAAGATGCCGTTGTTGGCGGCTTTGTTGGCCTGTTCATGGTTGCCTTCGCCGAGGCTGCGGGAAAGCAGAGCGTTGACGCCGACGCCCATGCCGCTGACGGAGGAGATCATAAAGTTCTGGATCGGGAAAGCCATGCTGACAGCGGTCAGGGCGGCCTCGCTGATCCGGGCGACGAAAATCGAGTCGACGATATTATAAAGGGCCTGCACGAGCATCGAGAGGACCATCGGCAGCCCCATCGAAATCAGGAGCTTTCCGACGGGCATCGTACCCATCTTGTTTTGTGTAGGAGCGGTGTTTTTCACCGCGGCGTTTTCTGCCATATAAGCATCATCCTTTCTGATAGTAAGCGGGAACCGTCATGGACGGCGCTTTCTGCGCGGCAGGAGGCAGACTCCCACCGTATAAGCTGATTCTATTATATAGCATTCTATATATCTCGTCAACCGGGGAAATAGCAGAACATAACCGGCAGAATCAGACCTATTTCGTATAGTTTCTATATTTATTTTCACGCAAAAAAATCGCGCGGAAAATGAAAAAAAGTGTTGACAAGCAGGTTCAGCCGTGTTATACTTATCTATGTTGTGAGCCACTAGCTCAGTTGGCAGAGCATTTGACTTTTAATCAAAGGGTCCGGAGTTCGAGCCTCCGGTGGCTCACCAAAATAAAGGAGTACTGCAGATGCAGTACTCCTTTTTGTTTTGGAGTGAAGCGCGGCTGGCGCCGCATGAAGACGCTGCGCTAGTGAAGCGTGCCTGCGGCACATGAAGACGCTTCGCTAGTGTTTGGACGGGAAGCTGCGGGGATTTTTGGGGATGGGTGCGGGACGGAAGGGTTTATGCGTTTGTTTGTGCGTTTACATCTGCCTGTGATGTTGTAGGGAACGGACTTGTCCGTTCCGCCGGATATGCACGGATTGGCCGTCCCAATATATATGGAAAAGCTGAAGAAAATCCAAAAAACCTGTTGCAAAACAGAGCTGTCTGCGTATATATAAGTGAAAGGAAAAGGGAGGGGAAGGCATGACGCTGGTTTTTGCGATGGGGATTCTGCGGGACGGCGGGCTGAACCGGCAGCAGAAGGATCTGCTGGTCAGGCTCTGTTTTCAGTACAGCCCGTTGATTGGCCGTATTTTGAGCGGCAGCTGTCCGCCGGATGACCGGGAAGATTTGATACAGGAGTGCTTTCTGCGGCTGGCGGAGCATACGGACAGGTTGGCAGAGCTGACGCCGCCGCAGGTGACACGGTATGTCCAGCGGGTGATTCGCAGCGTCCTGATCGACTACCGGCGGAAAAAGCGGGTGTACATAAGTCTGGAGGACTGTGCGGAAGAACTGGAGGACAGCGGGTGCAGTCCGGAGCTTTTCTGCGAGCAGCGGGAAACCTTTGCCCGTTTTCATCAGCAGTGGGGAGAACTTCCGACAGTCGATCAGGATTTATTCTATTTAAAGTATCTGCTGGAACTGCCGGATGAGGAGATTGCGCAGCGGCTGGGCATCAGTCCGGGGAGCGTGCGCACTTATCTCTCAAGGGCGCGGAAACATGCCCGTAAGCTGATCAAACTGGACTGAAAGGAGGGCACGGGATGGAAAAGAAAGAGTTTTTCCGCCATTTAGAGGAAGATGCGGATGATATCCGGCTGTCGGCCTATGTCCGCAGGCATTTTGACCTGGAAGCAGAGGAGATGCACGCGGCATTGACGGATGAGGAGCCGGACGCGGCTGCATATGCGCAGACGGAAAGCTGGCTGGACGGGATTATGCGGAAACGGCGGCTGCAGGACAGCTGCAAAAAGGCGGGCCAGTGGGCGCAGAAGGCGGCGGTTTTTGCGTTGGTGCTGCTGACAGGCTGTGCGCTGGTTTTGACCGATGTGCAGGCGGTGCGGGACGCGGTGACAGCGGAGATTCATCTGCTGAATCCGTATTATTTCCCGCTGCATGTTCAGTCGGCTGACGCGGAAGAACAGGCGGATTACAGCCGGTTGGAGTTTGGCTGGCTGCCCGGCTGGTGCAGGATAAAAGAGGATGAAGGAATTTTGTATCTGCGCAGCGGACAGAAAATCCGGGGAGCAGTCCTGTATACGGAAGTCGGTTTTATCCTGCCAAACGAAGCGGCGTCGGCTGTCAACATCGAGCTGTCGGGGTTTACGAAGGTGACGCTGATGGAGACAAGCGGGTGGAGCTGTCTGATCGGGCTGCTGCCGGACAGCGGACAGGTCGCCATCCAGTCGTCCGGCAGCGAACTGACAGCCGCCGATATGATCAAAATGCTGCAAAACCTGCGGATGGAGGAATGACGGATGCTGAGCGGCAAACAGAAAAAAGCGTATCTGGTTTTGGTTATTATTGCGGTTGGATGGTGGCTTTTGACGCCGGTATGGGTTGGATTTTTGGATACCGTGCTGGCGTGGCTGGAAGATACCGATTTTGGGCAGGAAATGTGGATCTTTTTCCTGTTCAATTTATCCGACGAACGAAGCGGCAAGCTGTTCGGCTTTTTGGTACTGGCCATCGGCAGCGGATGCATCGCCGTCCGTGCGGAAGACAGTCAGAAGCGGTTTTTGTATGCTCTGACCATCGCGCTGACCGCCCTTTGGGCAGCGGTCCCGTTTTTCAGGCACCTGACTATCAGGGACATGAGCTACTTTAACCCGAATATGGCTGAAATCAACCTCGTCCCGTTTCACTGGAAGTTCAGCAGCCTGCTCGTCAACATCCTCTTTCGGTTCCCAAGCAACGGGGACAGCTGGCTGAACATCGGCCTGTTTATCCCGCTGGGCGTCCTGACGGCAGGCAGGAAAAAGAGGTGGGCGGCAGTGCTGATCTGCATCGGGACAGGCTGTCTCATCGAACTTTTGCAGTTTTGCACCAGCATCGGCCATCTCGACGTAAACGATATGGTTTACCGTGCGGTCGGGACGCTGATCGGGCTGGGGATCGGCATTTTTTCGCTGCGCAGGACGAGAAGATAGGAATAAAGGGAAAGCTGGCCGGTTGTGGTCAGCTTTTTCTATTTTATTGTATTCAGTCGGTGC
>CAMAJC010000149.1 GCA_945835425.1 uncultured Clostridia bacterium | reverse complement strand
GAGAGTTCAAACATACCGGTATAAAGCTGGTAATACTTCCCTTTCTGTGCGATCAGGTCGTCATGGTTGCCGCGTTCGATGATCTCACCGTTTTCCAGCACCATGATCGCGTCAGAGTTGCGGACAGTGGACAGACGGTGGGCGATGACGAAGGTCGTGCGCCCTTCCATCAGCGAGTCCATGCCCTTTTCGATCAGCGCCTCGGTACGGGTATCGATCGACGAGGTCGCTTCGTCGAGGATCAGTACCGGCGGGTCTGCAACGGCTGCGCGGGCAATGGCGATCAGCTGCCGCTGGCCCTGGGAGAGGTTTGCGCCGTCGCTGGTCAGCATTGTATCGTAACCATGGGGCAGATGGCTGATAAAGAAGTCGGCGTTGGCCAGCTTCGCAGCCCTGCGGATATCCTCATCCGTCGCATCCAGCTTGCCGTAGCGGATGTTGTCGGCGACAGTTCCGGTAAACAGGTGGGTATCCTGCAGTACCATCGACAGGCTTCGGCGAAGGTCGTTTTTGTTGATCTTGTTGATGTTGATGTCATCATACCGGATCTTGCCGTCGGGAACGTCGTAGAAGCGGTTGATCAGGTTGGTGATGGTTGTCTTGCCTGCGCCGGTAGAGCCGACGAAAGCGATCTTCTGGCCGGGCTTGGCGTAAAGGCTGATGCCGTTTAAGACGGTCTTTTCGGGGACATAGCCGAATACGACGTTGTCAAATTCGACCTTGCCCTGTACCTCGGTGTAGGTGACGCTGCCGTCGGCCTGATGGGGATGTTTCCATGCCCAGATGCCGGTGCGTTCCTTACATTCGGTCAGGGTGCCGTCAGCAGCCTTGTGGGCGTTGACCAGCGTGACATAGCCGTCGTTGACCTCAGGGGTTTCGTCGATCAGGTTGAATACCCGTTCAGCGCCGGCCAGGGCGTTTAAGATGCTGTTGACCTGCTGGGTGATCTGGGAGACAGGCTGGGAGAAGTTGCGGACGTACTGCAAAAATGCGACGACCGTGCCCAGCGAAAGGACATTCAGAATCGCCAGTACCGAGCCGACAACTGCGGTGACAGCATAATGGATATTGGTCAGGTTTGCGGTGATCGGGCCCATGGCGTTGGCGTAGGTATTTGCCATGGTGGCAGCACGGCAAAGCTCGTTATTGAGCTGTTCAAACTCTTCGTTTGCCTTTTCTTCGTGGCAGAATACCTTGACGACCTTGGTGCCGTCCATCATCTCTTCGATATAGCCGTTGACGCGGCCGAGGGCTGCCTGCTGTTCGCGGAACAGTCTGCCGGAGCGGCTGCCGAAGAAGCGGACGACCAGGAACATCGCCGCCAGCAGCAGAACCAGCAGCAGCGTCAGCTGCCAGGAATAGATCAGCATCATGGTCAGGACCGAAACGATCGTGATCGCGGAAGAGATCAGCTGGGTCATCGAGTTGGACAGCAGTTCGCGCAGGGTATCGATATCGTTGGTATAACGGCTCATCAGTTCGCCGTGGGTATGGGTGTCAAAATAGCGGATCGGCAGCGATTCCATGTGGGTGAACATATCGACGCGGATCTGGTACAGTACCTTGGTCGAGATATTCAGCATGGTTCTGGCGGAAAGGTAGGTGCAGAGCGCGCCGACCAGGTAAATCGAGCCCATCTGCAGCAGGGTCAGGACAAATCCGCGCATCAGGGTCGCGTCGTAATGGCCTGCCATCGGGGTCAGATAGTTATCGATGATTTTCTGCAGGAAAGAGGTGCCGATAACATTGGCCAGCGAGCTGCAGATAATTGCGATCGTAACGACGATCAGGAACATCCGGTATTTTCCCATGTAGGAGAAAATACGCTTGATGGTTGCGCCTACATTTTTAGGCTTCTGCATAGGACGACCGCCTCTGGGTCCTCCAGGTCCTCCGGGTCCGGGCATTATGCTCTCGCTCCTTTCTGCTGCTGTTCATATACATCGCGGTAGATTTCGTTGCGCTCCATCAGTTCAGCAGGCGTGCCGAAATCATTGATCTGGCCGTCATTCAGGACGATAACCTTGTCGGCGTCCTGAATGGAGGTGATGCGCTGTGCGATGATAATCGTGGTGGTGTCTTTGAGGTTTTTGCGGAAGGCCGCGCGGATGCGGGCATCGGTGGCGGTGTCGACCGCGCTGGTGGAGTCGTCGAGGATGATGATCTTCGGCTTTTTCAGCAGCGCACGGGCGATACACAGGCGCTGTTTCTGACCGCCGGATACGTTGACGCCGCCCTGTCCCAGGTCGGTGTCGAGGCCGTACGGGAAGGACATGACGAAGTCATAAGCATCTGCGGCCTTACATGCCTCCAGGATTTCCTCGTCGGTGGCGTTTTCATTGCCCCATTTGAGGTTGTCGCGGATGGTTCCGGAGAAGAGGACGTTTTTCTGCAGGACCATGGCGACGTTGTTGCGCAGAACCTTCATATCGTATTTCCGGACGTCTACCCCGCCGACCAGCAGTTCGCCGTCCATAATATCGTACAGACGCGGGATCAGCTGAACCAGCGTGGATTTTGCGCTGCCGGTGCCGCCGATAATGCCGATGGTCTCGCCGGAGCCAATCGAAAGGCTGATGTTCTGCAGGGTCAGGTTCTGGGGGTCATTGGCGTAAGAGAAAGAAACATTTCTAAACTGGATAGAGCCGTCTTTTACCTCGGTGACAGGAGAAGCCTGCTGCCGGATATCCGGCTCTTCGTCCAGCACTTCGCAGATACGGCGCATCGACGCCAGCGAAATGGTAAACATCATGATGACCATGGACAGCATCATCAGGCTCATCAGCGTCTGGGTGACATAGCTGATGAAGGACGAAAGCTGGCCGATCTGGAAGGTGCCGTCGACGATCATGTTGCCGCCGAACCAGAGAACCGCCAGAATGCAGGAGTACATGCACAGCTGCATGATCGGACCGTTTAAGATGACCAGTTTTTCCGCACGGATCTGGGCCTTGCGGACCGCGTCGGCGGACTTTTTGAATTTCTCGTCTTCATAGTCTTCGCGGACGAAGGCCTTGACGACGCGGATACCGGTCAGGTTTTCCTGGACAGACGTGTTCAGCGCGTCGTACTTTTCCATCATGACGCCGAAACGGGGATGGGCGTTGACCATAATGCAGCCGAGGCAGACGCCCAGCAGCGGAATCGCTACGATAAAGATGCTCGACAGCCGGGGGTTGATCATGATCGCCATGACCGCCGCGCCGATCATCATGGCCGGTGCGCGGACCGCCATACGGATCAGCATCTGGAAAGCGTTCTGGGTGTTGGTGACGTCTGTTGTCAGACGGGTGACCAGAGAAGCCGTCGAAAACCGGTCGACGTTGGAAAAGGAGTAGGTCTGTACCTTTTTGAACAGCTTGTTGCGGAGGTTCTTGGAAAAGCCCATGGAAGCCCGTGCAGCGAGGATGCCGCCGCCGGCACCGCAGCAAAGTGAAACAACCGTGCACAGGATCATGAGCAGACCCATTTTAATCGTGTAACTGATATCGCCATTCTGAATACCGTTGTCGATCATGGCAGCCATGATAAAGGGCATCAGGATTTCCATCAGCGCTTCACCGAGCATGACGATCGGCGTTGCAATGGCGTACTTCTTGTACTCGCCGACACAAGAAGCGAGTTTTCTGAACATACAATTCCTTCTTTCCGTAAGAGTAATCTATATGTAAAAATATGCCGGGGAATCATTCCCGCATATTTTGCAGCACAATACCCAGCAGCCGGCGCAGCTCAGCAATTTCTTCCGCCGACATCCCCTGCACCATCTTTTCATTCTGGAGATCGAGACGGCGGCGCATTTCCGTATGAATCGCGCGGGAAGCGTCCGTCTGGGAGATTTCCTTGTTGCGTCCGTCGGTTTCGCTGACCGTCCGCCTGACAAACCCCTTGGCTTCCAGACGCTGCAAAAGGCCGGTCACCGTCGGATTGGAAAGATGCAGGTGCTTTTCGATATCGCGCTGGTTGACCGTCTTCCCTTCGTCCTCACATCGCTCCAGGTACATCAGGACGTGCATCTGGGACGCGGTGATATTGAGTTCATGAAGGTTCTGGTTGAAATAGTTTTCTGCTCCAAGATGGATAATTTTGAACATGGCGCCGAGCGGCATATCACGTTCAGGGTCTGCGGGTGGTATTCCCATAATAATACGTCCTTTCATCATAATAGCGGGCTATATAATAGCACGCTATTTATTATACACGCTTCTCTATCGAATGTCAATAGGTTTTTAAGAGTTTTCTGAATAAAAACTGAACCGGAGTAAGGGCTCCCCACTCCGGTTCAGTTTTTATTCAATATTCCAGCAGCAGTCGCCGTCACAGCGGAGGGCCGTTTCAAAAAATGCGGTCATCCCCTGCACCATCCATTCCAGGTCTTTGGACCCTGCGGTCTCCCAGGAGGAGTGCATGGCCAGCTGCGCCAGGCCGATATCGACCGTCGTCACCGACACATGGCGGCCGGAAAGGTTCCCGAGGGTCGAACCGCCGCGCTGGTCGGAGTGGTTGTAAAAGCTCTGGGTCGGGACGCCTGCCCGTTCACAGATTGAGCGGAAGACGGCGGCGGAGACGGAATCGGAGGTGTATTTCTGGCTGGCGCTGAATTTGACGACAATGCCCTCGTTCATCCACACCCGGTTGACCGGGTCGGAGGTTTCCGGATGGTTGGGATGGGCGGCATGGGCGTTGTCGGAGGACAGCATAAAGCTGGAGGCAACGCAGCGTTTGTGTTCTTCTTCGCTCAGCCCCAGGCAGCCGTCGATCCGGCTCAGGGTATCATGGAGGAAGGAGGAATCGGCGCCCTGCCGGGTACAGCTCCCCACCTCTTCGTTGTCAAACAGGCAGCTCATGGCGACATTACGCACCTTCTCTGCCCCAAGGAGCGCCTTGAGCGAGGAGAAGCAGCATTCCAGGTCGTCGAGTCTTGGAGACGAGATAAATTCCCCTTCCGGACCCCATACGGTGCCGGGCATCCGGTTATATACAAACAGGTCGTCCGCCAGGATATCCTCCTGTGGTACGCCGGCCAGCGCCGCGATCTTTTCCTTCAGAGTGTGCCCGGTCCCCAGGCAGTACAGCGGCAGCATATCGGTCTGTCCCATCAGGGCTTTGCCTTCGTTTACGCTGCGGTTTTGATGGATGCAGAGGTTCGGAATGACCAGCATATCCTCATCGGCCATCACAAACTTCGGGGAAACGCCCTTTTCGGTGCGGACCATAACTCTGCCTGCCACGGAAAGCGGTCGGTCCAGCCAGGACGAAGCGATTGCGCCGCCGTACATTTCGGTGTTGAGCATCGAGTATTTGCCGCCGCAGGGGGTGACTCCCTTTTCCTTG
>CAMAJC010000148.1 GCA_945835425.1 uncultured Clostridia bacterium | reverse complement strand
CGCCGAACCGGCGCACACCTTCACTCCACTCTTCACTCTCCACTCTCCACACTTAGCGAAGCACTCGACTTTTATTCCCTGAACTGATACTGATACAGCCCTGCGTAGATGCCGTTTTTGGCCAGCAGCTCGGCGTGGGTGCCGCGCTCCTTGACGCCCTCTTCGGTGAGGACGATGATTTCGTCGGCGTTCTTGATGGTCGAAAGGCGGTGGGCGACGATGATGGAGGTGCGTCCCTGGGCGAGCTTTTCCAGCGCCGACTGAATCAGCATCTCGGTGGCGTTGTCCAGGGCGGAGGTCGCCTCGTCGAGGATGAGGATGGACGGGTTTTTGAGGAAGACGCGGGCGATGGAGACGCGCTGCTTCTGACCGCCGGAGAGCTTGACGCCCCGTTCGCCGATGTAGGTGTCGTACCCCTCGGGCAGGGTCATGATATAGTCATGGATATTGGCCTTTTTCGCCGCTTCGATGATCTCCTCGTCGGTCGCGTCGAGTCTGCCGTAGGCGATGTTGTCCCGGATGGTGCCGGTGAAGAGGAAGACGTCCTGGGCGACCATGCCGATGTTTTCCCGCAGGGAGAGGCGGGAAAGGTCGCGGATGTCCTTGCCGTCTATTTTGATGCAGCCGTCGCTGACCTCATAAAAGCGCGGAATCAGGTGGCAGAGGGTGGTCTTGCCGGAGCCGGACGGGCCGACCAGCGCGACCGTTTTGCCCTTGTCGATGTGCATCGAGAGATGGTTGATGATGGTGTGGTCCTTGTCGTCGTCGGAGGACTCGTAGGAGAAGCTGACGTCCTCGAAGTCGATGTTGCCCTGTACATTTTGCAGAACCTCAGGGTGCTCCTTCTCTTCTTCGACAGGCTCGTCCATGATGGCCTGTACCCGCTTGAAGCCGGTCATGCCGTTTTGCAGCTGCTCAAAGATGTTGACCAGCTTCTTGATGGGGTTTAAAAACATATTGATGTAGAGGATATACGCCGCGAACTCGCCGACGTCGATTTTGCCGTAGAAGAAAAACAGGCCGCCGAAAAACAGCACCATCAGGTAGAGCAGGTCGGTGAACATCCCCATGCCCGAGAAGAACAGGCCCATGACCTTGTAGCTGTCGTCACGCGCCTGGATATAACGGGCGTTATTCTCGTCGAACTTTTCCATCTCGTGCTCGGCGGAGACGTAGCTGCGGGAGATGCGAATGCCGGCGATCGAGTTTTCGATGGTGGCGTTGACCTCGGCAATCTCCTCACGGGATTTGGTGAAGGCCTTGTTCATGTGTTTCCGCAGCAGGACGGCGAACAGAACGATCAGCGGGACCATGGCGAACAGGATAAGCGTCAGGGCGAGGTTGATCTGCGCCATCATGATGAACGCGCCGATCAGGGTGATGATGGATAAAAACAGGTCCTCCGGCCCGTGGTGGGCCAGCTCGGCGATCTCGAAGGTGTCGTTGACCAGCCGGGACAGGATGGAACCGGTCTTGTTCTCATCGAAGTACTTAAAAGGCAGCTTCTGGAGTCTCCCGAAGGCTTCCCGGCGCATGTCCGACTGCATCCCGACGCCGACCATGTGGCCCTGGTACTGCATGAAATAGCTGAGCAGCATCTTGATGATGTAGATCACCAGCAGTGCGCCTGACCAGGCCAGCAGCATCTGCAAATCCTTGTTCGGGACATAGATGTTGATGATGTTCTGGGCAATGCGGGGATAGAACAGGTCCGCGACCGCGACAATCAGCGCCGCTATCATGTCCAGAATGAACAGCTTCATGTGCGGCTTGTAGTAGTGCACAAAACGTTTGATCATGGTTTCTTCCTCCTCTTTCCAGCGAAGACGGTATTTTCATAAACAAGAAAAGTATACCACATTTGTCGGAAAATGTAAAAGGGAAGATCGCGCAAAAATTGTAAAAACCGGCTGTCCGCTTGGAACAACCGGTTCAGACTTTCGAAAAAGTTATCTATTGATGATTTGTAGTTGTAGCGGCGACCTGCGGTCGCCATCGGCATCAGCCAAACATCCGGTTTCTTATGCGTATCAATTAAATGATTCGTAAATTTGCACAAATACGGTGGCGGTCGCAGACCGCCGCTACAAGCAAATGATTGTTACGTTTGATTCTTATAGACTTTATCTACAAGCTGAAACCGGCTGTCCGTACAGAACAACCGGTCTCTATTCCTGTTTATTTCTCCTGCTTCTGTCCGCAGCCGGTGCATCCGGTGCAGCATCCGCAGCAGCCGCCCTTTTTCCGCTGGCGTCTCATACTGCGCAGGGCGAGGACGACCAGCAGGACGATGCCTGCCAGCAGAAGGATATCAAGAATCTGCATATTTCTTTCCTTTCCCGGAATGGCCCATAAAATGTAGATAATGGAGAATAGATAATAAGTAACAGATAATAGACATCTGCCGTCCGGAGCACCGCCCATTCAATCGTGCGCCGATCCGGCGCACACCATAATTATTCATTCTTCATTCTTCATTATTCATTCTTCATTAAATTCCCAAAAGGCTGCCTACCTGGAAGACCAGCGCACCCACACCCCAGGCAATCGCGCACTGCATAATGACGACGCCGAGCGTTTTCAGCCCGGAGCCAAGCTCGCTCTTGATGGTCGCGACCGCAGCGACGCAGGGGGTATACAGGAGAGTAAACGCAAGGAAGCTGCAGGCCGAGAGGGTCGTAAACATCCCGCCGAGCGCCGCTTCCAGCTCGCTGCTGCCGACACCCAGCAGGACGCCCAGGGTCGAAACGACCGCTTCTTTCGCCGAAAAGCCGGTGATGAGGGAGGTGGCGACTCTCCAGTCGGCGATGCCCAGCGGCGCAAAGACCGGGGCGATCAGCTGCCCGAGCTGCGCCAAGAGGCTCTGGGAATTATCCGAAACAACGTTCAGTCTCGTGTCAAAGGTCTGCAAAAACCAAATGACGATGGTCGCCACAAAGATGATCGTGAAGGCGCGCTGCAAGAAATCCTTCGCCTTGTCCCAGAGCAGCAGCGCCACGCTTTTGACCGACGGCAGCCGGTAGTTGGGCAGCTCCATGACAAAGGGAACCGGGTGGCCGCTGAAAACGGTGTGCTTCATGACCAGCGCGGTCAGCACTCCAATCAGGATGCCGCCGAAATAAAGGACGATCATGACCAGTGCTGCGCTCTTCGGGAAGAAAGCGGCGGCAAAGGTCGCGTAGATCGGAATCTTCGCCGAGCAGCTCATAAACGGGGTCAGCATGATCGTCATCTTCCGGTCGCGGTCGGAGGAAAGGGTGCGGGTCGCCATGACCGCCGGGACGGTGCAGCCGAACCCAATGAGCATCGGGACGATACTCCGTCCGGAGAGGCCGATTTTGCGCAGCAGCTTATCCATGACGAAGGCGACGCGGGCCATGTACCCGGTGTCCTCGAGAATCGACAGGAAGAAAAACAGCGTCACGACGATCGGCAGGAAGGAGAGGACGCTGCCGACGCCTGCGAAGATGCCGTCGATGATGAGGCTGTGTACGACCGGGTTGATGCCGTAGGCGGTCAGCCCGGCGTCGGCAAGGGCGGTGAGTTTATCGATGCCTGCGGCCAGGAGGTCACTGAGGAAGCTGCCGATGACGTTGAAGGTCAGCCAGAAAATGAGCATCATAATGCCGATAAACACCGGTATCGCCGTGTACCGGCCGGTCAGGACTTTGTCTATCTTGACGCTGCGCTGGTGCTCGGCGCTTTCGTGACACTTGATGACCGTGTCCGAAACGACCGATTCGATGAAGGTGTAGCGCATGTCCGCGAGAGCCGCGTTGCGGTCCAGCCCCGATTCCTGCTCCATCTCATAGATGCTGTGCTCTAAGAGTTCCTTCTCGTTTTCGTCCAGCTCCAGCTGGTTCATGATCAGCTCGTCGCCCTCGATCAGCTTGGTCGCGCCGAACCGCGCCGAGATGCCGATTCGTCTCGCGTGGTCTTCGATGACATGGGAGACCGAGTGGATGCAGCGGTGGACGGGGCCGTCCGGGCAGAAGTCGAGAACCTTCGGCTTTATCTGCTTTTTGGCCGTTTCGACCGCCTTGCTGACCAGCTCCGAAACGCCCTCGCCCTTGGCGGCGCTGATGGGGACGACCGGGATGCCGAGTCTGGCGGACAGGTCTTTGACGTTGATGGTGCCGCCGTTGTTGCGCACCTCGTCCATCATGTTCAGCGCCAGCACCATCGGGATCCGCAGTTCCAGCAGCTGCAGGGTCAGATACAGGTTTCTCTCAATATTCGTCGCGTCGATGATGTTGATGATGCCGTCCGGGTGGCCGTTTAAAACAAAGTCGCGGGTGACGATCTCTTCGCTGGTGTACGGCCGCATCGAGTAGATGCCCGGCAGGTCAACGACCGAGCAGCCTTTCGCGTCCCGCATCTCGCCCATCTTCTGGTCGACGGTGACGCCGGGAAAGTTGCCGACGTGCTGGTTCGCGCCGGTCAGGCTGTTGAACAGCGTCGTCTTCCCGCAGTTTTGGTTGCCGACAAGGGCAAATACCATAACGATTCCTTCCTTCGTGTTTGTTGATATATGTATGTTTATTTATGGATGGTACGTTTCCTGACACGGTAGGGCGGGATGCCCTCATCCCGCCGGGTTTATATCGCGAACCGATGATGAAAACGTTTCTGCCCGCGTGTTTGTATGTTTATTTCCCGTTCCGTGTACAGATTCCATACCGGGTATTCCTGCTGGATGGTTTGTGGAATATTGCGGCGGGCTGAGGGTCGTAATGTCCGCAGGACATTGGAGCCCTACCGATTAACGACCGACCGTCCTGGTGTTCGCCGATATGATTTGCACAATGATTTATGGACGGAAACGGGTAAAAATTTGGAAGGCACGGGCGACCGCAAGGTTTTACAGTTTATTTTCCGTAGGAAAACGGCGGCATAGCGTACGCCACCGCTGTAAAACTAGTCGCTACCCTACACCCTCAGATACCATCGTTTAATCTTCCCGGACTTCAATCTTCGCCGCGTCGTCCATGCGCAGGGTGAGTTCATACCCGCGGATGCGGATTTCAATCGGGTCGCCGAGGGGAGCGATCTTCTGCACCGTCACGCGTGTGCGCGGGATAAGCCCCATGTCCAGCAGCCGCAGCCGCAGCGTCCCTTCTCCGCCGACCGACAGGATCGTTCCGCTGTGGCCGACCGCCATTTCCGCCAATGTCATACTATCATGCTCCTTTATGGATACGGCTTCGGTTGCCCGCGCCGTTTGCTGTTGATGGATGGAAGTTAGTTTCTCCTAACTCCCTTATTATCCTACCACAACAAAGGGGTATCCGTCAAGAAAAATACGGCAAGATATCGCGCCCTGTGACAAATTTTTTTGTGCGGAGCGACTAGAAGGCGACAA
>CAMAJC010000147.1 GCA_945835425.1 uncultured Clostridia bacterium | reverse complement strand
GCCGCGGCGGACAAAAAAGTTTCGCCGGCCTTTTCAAAGGCCGAGAGGAGAAAATAGATGGAAAACGATTTTATCAATCAGGAAGGTACGATTGTAAAGATTGCGGACCTGAACAGGGAAATGCGCAGTTCTTTTATCGACTATTCGATGTCGGTTATCGTACAGCGTGCCCTTCCCGATGTACGGGACGGCTTGAAGCCCGTCCACAGACGAATAATTTATACGATGCATGAAGACGGCCTGACGCCGGACAAGCCTTTCAGAAAGTGCGCGACCTCGGTCGGCGACGTTCTGGGCCGGTACCATCCCCATGGCGACGCATCGGTTTATGACGCGCTGGTCCGCCTGGCGCAGAGCTTTTCGATGCGCTATGTCCTGGTCGACGGCCACGGCAACTTCGGCTCAATCGACGGCGACCCGCCCGCTGCTTACCGTTATACCGAGGCGAGAATGAGCAAAATCGCCCAGTATATGGTCGCGGATATCGGCAAGGACACAATCGACTTCATGCCCAACTTCGACGACACCCGCAAGGAGCCGAAGGTCCTGCCTTCCCGTTACCCGAACCTGCTGGTCAACGGCTCGTCCGGCATCGCGGTCGGCATGGCGACCAACATTCCGCCGCATAACCTCGGGGAAGTCTGCGACGCCATCGACGCGCTGATCGACAACCCCGACCTCGACCTCGACGGGCTGATGAAGTACATCAAAGGCCCTGATTTCCCGACCGGCGGCATCATCATGGGCCGCAGCGGCATCCGCAGCGCCTACGGCACCGGCAGAGGGAAGCTGACCGTCCGCGCCAAAGCGGAAATTGAAGAGGACTCCCGCGGCCGCAGCTCGATTGTCGTCACCGAAATTCCCTATATGGTCAACAAGACCCGGATTATCGAGGGCATTGCCGACCTGGTCAAGGACAAGCGGATTGAGGGCATTTCCTATATCCGCGACGAATCCGACCGCGACGGTATGCGGATTGTGTTTGAGATCAAGCGGGACGCTTCTCCGCAGATTGTTTTAAATCAGCTGTACCGTTATTCGCTGCTGCAGGACACCTTCGGCGTCATTATGCTGGCGCTGGTCGACGATCAGCCGAGAGTCCTGACCCTGAAGGAGATGCTCCAGCACTATATCGACTTCCAGGGCGAAGTCATCACCAGAAGAACCCAGTACGACCTCAAAAAGGCCTCCGACCGGGCGCATATCCTCGAGGGCCTGCGTCGTGCGGTCGATATCGTCGATGAGATCATCGCAACCATCCGCGCCTGCAAGGGCGGCATCGCCGAGGCAAAGGCCGCCATCATGGACAAGTTTGGCTTCGATGATCCGCAGGCCAGCGCTATCGTCGCTTACCGTCTGGGTCAGCTGGCCGGGCTGGAAATCCTCAAAATTGAGGAAGAACTGAACGAGCTGCACGCGAAAATTCACGAATATCAGGATATCCTGAGCGATTACAGCAAGGTCATGGCGGTGTTCCGCACTGAGCTGCAGGAAATCCGCGCCAAGTACGCTGACCCGCGCCGGACCGAAATCCGTGCAGTCGAGGGCGACGTCGATATCGAGGATTTGATTCCCGAGGAAGACTGCGTCGTCACCCTGACCCATTTCGGCTACGTCAAACGGCAGGCCAGCACCGCTTATAAGATTCAGAAGCGCGGCGGCAAGGGCATCTCCGGCATGAAGCAGCGGGACGAGGACTTTGTCGAGGAAATGTTCATCACCTCCAGCCATGATAAGCTGCTTTTCTTCACCAACAAAGGGCGGATGTTCAGCCTCAAGTGCTACGAAATCCCCGAGGGCAGCCGGACGGCCAGAGGCACCAATATGGTCAATCTGCTGGCGCTCGCTCCCGAAGAAAAGGTCACGTCGATGATGCGCATCGACGACTTTGACCCCGATCATTTCCTGGTTATGGTCACGAAAAACGGCCTGATCAAGCGCACGCCGCTGGACGCCTATAAGAATATCCGAAAGTCCGGCCTGATTGCGCTCGGCCTCAACGAGGGTGACGAGCTGGCATGGGTCCGCCTGACCGACGGCGCCGATGAGCTGGTCATCGCCACCAGAAACGGTATGGCCATCCGGTTCCACGAAAGCACCGTGCGTCCCATGAGCCGTACCGCCATGGGCGTCAAGGCCATCAGTCTCCGGGAAGGAGACCAGGTTGTCGGCATGGTTGCGGCCCGCGAGGACGCCTGCATCATGACCGTCACCGACAAGGGCCAGGGCCGCCGCACGCCCGTTTCCGACTACCCGATTCAGGGCCGCAACGGCATGGGCAAGATCAACTACAAGGTTAACGATATAAAGGGCCACGTCTGCGGCATCAAGGTTGTCCGGGAGGACGAGGATCTGATCCTCATCAGCAACGACGGCATCATCATCCGTATCGCGGCGGCGGACGTCAACATCATGTCCCGTTATGCGACCGGCGTGCGGGTCATGCGGCTGTCGGAGAACGACAGCGTCGTGGCTTTCGCGACCGCCGAGCATCTGGACGAGGAGACCGAAAAGGTCGATGCGCCCGACGCGGAAGAAACTGTGGACGCGGAAACCATCGAAGCGGAAGCTGAACAGGAAACTGTTTCCGAAGAGCCTTCCGAAGAATAATCCGGCATTTATGCTGTACAACAGGAAAACGGGCGGATTTTTTCGTGCGTTTTAGACTGTCGAAGAAATATCTGCTGATTCCTGTTGTCTGTAGCGGCGACCTGCGGTCGCCACCGACTATAGCTAAACGACCATTTCTCGTTTGTATTATAGAGAAAAACGACAGCTTTTGCGTATTTGGTGGCGGTCAAAGACCGCCGCTACATGCGATTTATCTTTGTTTTTTATCAGTAGGTTTTATCGACAATCTGAACGGGCGGAATCTTTCGCCCGTTTTGCTTTAGGGCGCGTTTAGGGCACATTTTCTCCCCATTTCCCGCATATGATATCCCGATTCATGCAACTGGGCAAATTCCGCTCCCATCCGGTTTATCCGGGCGGTGCGGACAGAAAGGGGCGTCATGGATGGGTATCATCAAGCGTGCAGGCGGGAAAAAAGGCCGGTTCACTTTTCCCGGGAAAAGAAGGGAGCGGGTCGGCACCGGAACGCATACAGGCGGCCCGAAGCTCAGCCGCCGGGGACAGAAGGTGCTGACCGTCCTGACCGGGATGGTGCTGACGGTCGGCTGCTGCCTGCTGGCGGAGCATTATACCGGGGGAAAAGTCGAAACGGCAGGTGTTCCGGTCATGTCGGAGCAGGTTTCCGGCTTTGAAACGGGCAGAAAGCTGCTCATCCTCGATTATCATCAGGTGCTCCCGACCGGGAAGGATGTGCAGGCCGCCATGGACGCAGGCGAGGACGCGGCCATCCCGCTGTCCGCTTTTAAAGAAGACCTCAGCTGGCTGACGGAGCAGGGGTTCACCTTTATCCTGCCATCCGAGCTGAAAAAAGCGGTGCAGGGGATCGGGACATTGCCGGAAAAGGCGGTGCTGCTGACCTTTGACGGCGGTTACGAGAGCTTTTATACCGTCGTCTGGCCGCAGCTGCGGGAAAGCGGCGGCAAAGGGTGCGTCGGGGTCATCGGCAGCGAAGCCGACCTCTATTCCGGCAGCATCGAGAAGGAAATCGCGACCTCCCGGCTCAGCTGGAACCAGATTCGGCAGATGGACCAGTCTGACTGCGTTGAGATCGCCAGCATGGGGTATGACCTCTGCCTGGACGCGGAGGAATGGTTCAAAGAGGCAGCTGCCCAGACTGCGGGCGGCAAGCTGTCCTCTCTTTTCCGGCTGCTGAAAATGAAAAAAGACACAGGCAAGATCCCGGTGATTCCGGAGGAAAACCTGCTGCTTTACCGGGCGGCAGTGCGAAACGATGCCCTGACCATGGGCGAAAAGCTGCGGGAGATGCTTTATCATGAAGCGGACGCCTTTTTTGTCCCGGCCGGATTTTACGACGCGGAAGTCGATACGGCGCTGGAAGACGCGGGACTGTCCATGACTATGACCGAGGGCGTTGCTGCCGGGAATGCAGACAGCTTTTGGAACGATATTTCCGACCACGCAAGCCTTTTCGGCATGACCCGGATTCTCCGGCCCAACGACGGCAGTCTGGAAGAATACTTAAAGGACTTTTTATCATAAAATATACATACAGTATAAAGCCAATGAAACAGTCGTTTCCCTGAATCCGTTGGCGGTCGCAGACCGCCGCTACAGTCCAAAATCGATTGAACAAAACATATGTAAAGGAGCAGGACGTGGAAAATCTCAGCAATATTTCGGTTATCAAGGATATCTGCCAGCGGTTTGGGTTCTCGTTCTCCAAATCCCTCGGGCAGAATTTTATCATCAACCCCAGCGTCTGCCCGCGTATCGCCGAGATGGGCGGCGCAGACGCGGAAACCGGCGTCATCGAGATCGGCACAGGCTTCGGGGTGCTGACCCATGAGCTGGCGAAACGGGCAAAGAAAGTCGTCGCCATCGAGCTGGACACAAGGCTTTTGCCGGTGCTGGAATATACCCTGTCGGAGCACAAAAACGTAAAGGTCATCAACGAAGACGTGCTGAAGGTCGACCTGGCGAGCCTTATCCGGGAGGAATTTGCGGGGATGGATGTCGTCGTCTGCGCAAACCTCCCGTACTACATCACCTCGCCGATTATCATGGCGCTTCTGGAGCAGCGCCTGCCGATCAAGGCCGTCACCGTCATGGTGCAGAAGGAGGCTGCGGCGCGTCTTTGCGCGGCGATGCCCTCCAGGGACTGCGGCGCGGTCACGGCGGCTGTGCGGTACTACAGCGACCCGCGCGTCCTTTTCCCGGTCAGCCGCGGCAGCTTTATGCCTGCGCCGAACGTCGACTCCTGCGTCATCCGGCTGGACGTCAAAAAGGAACTGCCCTTGTCGGGCGAGCAGGAGCGGCGGCTGTTTACGGTCATCAAAGGAGCCTTTTCCCAGCGGCGCAAGACCCTGCAAAATACCCTCGGTTCCTCCCTCGGCCTGCCGAAACCTGCAGTAGCGGACGCCCTTTCGCAAATCGGGCAGAAACCTACCGCAAGAGCAGAAGAACTGTCGATGGAAGACTTCATCCGGCTGAATGAGGCCCTGATGGGCCAATGAATAATGAAAAATGAAGAATGAAGAATGAATAATTGCGGTATGCGCAGGTGTCCATAGGACACCGCAGGCTGTCGAGAAAGTCTATAAGAATCAGGCGTAACGATTATTTGCTTGTAGCGGCGGTCTTTGACCGCCACCGAATCTGTATAAATTCACAGATTATTTAATCGTTACACATGAGAAACTGAGCGTTTAGCTGATGTCGGTGGCGACCACAGGTCGCCGCTACGTTCTAAAAACAAAACCTTGATTTGCAATATATAGTTTTTCGACAAGCTGAG
>CAMAJC010000146.1 GCA_945835425.1 uncultured Clostridia bacterium | reverse complement strand
AAATCTTTGGTGTGCGGTCGCCCGCAGATACAAAAAAGCCGTGACGAAAGCGATTTTCGTCACGGCTCTTTTCATTTTGTGAATGATCAGATTTTCAGCAGGTCGGAGAAGGTGGTCAGGTTGTAGGTGCCCTTGCCGCACTTCACTGCCTCGCCGATAGCAGCACATTCCATGCCGCCGGCGATCGCCGCGTCCAGACCGGCCTCAGCGTCCTCAACGACCAGGCAGTCAGCAGGGTCAAGGCCCAAAAACTCCGCAGCTTTCAGGAAAACTTCGGGGTTGGGTTTGGAGTGGGTGATGTTGTTGCCGTCGGAAACGGCGTCGAAGTAATCGCCCAGACCCAGCTGGCCGAGGATGAAGGGGGTATTCTTGGAAGAAGAGCCGATGGCGAGCTTCAGGCCCTTTGCGCGCAGGCCGTCCAGGGTGTCCTTGACTTCCTTCGACAGGTCAGCAGGGGACATATTTTTGAGCAGCTCGCGGTAGAGGTCGTTTTTCTTGGTGCAGCAGGCTTCCTTTTCCTCGTCGGTGAGGGGTTTGCCTTCATAGCGCTCCAGGATGATCTCAAAAGAGGCCATTCTCGAAACGCCGCGGAGACGGTTGTTGATCTCCTCGTCGAAGTAGATGCCCAGCTCGTCGGCCAGGGCCTTCCATGCCTGATAGTGGTACTTGTCGGTAAAGCAGATAACGCCGTCCAGATCGAATACTACAGCTTTCTGTTTCATGGGAAAGACTCCTTTTCATTTTTATTTTTATTGTACAGACCGCAGGATATCCTGCCATACTATCATTATAACGGTTTTGCGGAAAAATATCAAGGGATTTTGCTGAAAGGATGATGCCCTCCTGCTTTATGCCAGGAGGGCATGGTTTAATCAGTTATCCATTACAGATGGGTATCCCACTTGCCGCAGAACGGGTCGACGGGGTTTTTGCCCTTGAACTCGCTTCTGCCCATCAGCTTGTCGATCAGCGCTTCGAGAACGTCGTCGTTACTGTTATAGGTGTTGATAAAGGTCTTGACGCGCGGTACGTCGAGCAGGTGATAGGGGTTCTCAACCGAGATGAAGATGGTGGGAACCGAGTTGACATAGTGCGGGCAGTTTGCGCCCATGGGCTGCAGCCATTCGATTCTGACCTGGGTCTGGTTGGACTTGGTGGACATATTGGCGAGGTAGATGATGTAGTCGTAGTTGTTGGTGACCTCGTCCTGACGGGGAGTCTTGCCCTCGAACATGTTGGCGGGAACGAAGGTGGTGACCTCGAAGCCCTCAGCCTCCAGCATCTCCTTTACATGGTCGCAGACGCCGGCCTTGACCGAGTAACCGACGCCCTGACCGGATTCGATCGGGCAGTAGAGGACTCTCTTCTTGTTGACGGGGTCGAGCGGCAGAACGCCCTTTTCCTCTTTGACGAGGGTGACCGACTGGTCAGCGACCTCTTTTGCCCACTGTCTGTGCTCTTCGCAGCCCAGAACAGCCAGCGCGTCCTCCAGTTTCAGGTCTTCGGTCTGTTTATACAGTTTCAGTGCGGCCTTCAGAGCCAGTACGCGCAGAACCGCTTCGTCGACTCTTTCCATGGTCAGGATGCCGTCCTCGATGCCCTTCTTCATGTACTCGAGGTCTTCTGCCATGTTCTTGTTGAACAGGAAGATATCAGCGCCGCAGGCGATGGAGTAAGGAACGGATTTGCTTCTGTCCATGGGGATGGTGAAGCCGGCCATGGTGGTCGCGTCGGTGCAGATGACGCCGTTGAAGCCGAGCTCTTTACGGAGCAGGCCGTTCGGGCCGATCATTTCGGGCGACAGGGTAGCGGGCATGATGTCCTCATCCTTCAGCGCAGGGTTGATTCTCTTGGCCCATGCAGGCTGCATGATATGGCCGACCATGACGGTCAGGGCGCCTTTTTCGATGGAAGCCTTGTAGTTGTTGCCGTAGGTCGCCATCCAGTCCTCGCAGGACATATCGTTGATGGAGGTGACCAGGTGCTGGTCGCGTTCGTCGCGGCCGTCGCCGGGGAAGTGCTTGATGGAGACGCAGACGCCCAGCTTCTGGCACTCTTCGGTATAAGCGGCGCCGTAAGCAGCGACTCTCGCGGGGTCGGAGCCGAAGGTACGGGTGTTGGTGATGGGGTTGCGGAAATTATAGTCGATATCGATGATGGGGGCAAAGGCGTAGTTTGCGCCGACAGCCTTGCCTTCTCTTGCACAGAGGATGCCCAGTCTCTTGGCGTTTTCGAGGTTGTCGGTCGCCGCGATTTCCAGCGGAGCGCCGATCAGGGTGCCCTCGTTGACGATGCCGTTGCCGCCCTTTTCGAGGTTGGCCGCGATCAGCATCGGGATCTTGCATTTTTTGCGGAACATATTGGTCGCGTTGACCGCTTCCTCAGCGGAGCAGGGACGATACATAACGCCGCAGGGATGCAGGGTGTCCAGCAGCTCGTCGATCGCTTCCTCGGTATAGTCTCTCATGCAGGGGAAGAAGAGCGCTTCGATCTTCTCTTCTTTGGTCATGCCGGCAAAGGTGCTTTCGACCCAGGCAATATCTTCATCGTCCAGGTTGAAAGGCTTGGCTCTCATGTCAAACATCGTAAAGTCCTCCAATCATATTGCATAATACTTACGCCACGTCCGGGAAGGCGGGATAATTATTTAAATCAGTTTTTGAACAACCTTCCCAAATCGTCATTATCTATTTTACTACATTTGGCATGAGAATTCAATAGCGTATTATCCAATTTAGATAGAGCAAAGCTATTTCTGCCTTTCACACAAAGATAATCGTTCAACCTTGTGAAAACCGCTCATGGACAATAAATAAATATACAGGGCAGACTGCGGGGCGGCAGAACACGCCGCTGTTTCTGCTTTTTTCCCTATTTCTGCTCAAAAAATATGTTATGTATCTTTTAGACAGTATCTGCATATTATTTCTGGAAAAACTGGCAAAATTTTCGTAAAAATGTGATTTTGGGTTGAGGATGGGGAAAGAATATGCTAGAATTATGTTAATGAGCCAGCAAGTAAACGGAGGACTGATTATGATTTACGTTATTTCGGATATACACGGCTGTTATGAGTCGTATCTCAAAATGCTGGAAAAGCTGAAAGTAAAGGACGCGGACACGGTTTATGTCCTGGGGGACGTGATCGACCGCGGGCGCGACGGCATCAAGGTGCTGCAGGACATGATGATGCGCCCGAACATCATCCCGATTCTCGGCAACCACGAATATATGGCGGCGCATGCGCTGGATTCCCTCGCGGACGCAGCCCGGGCAGAAGCGGAGATGCCGACCCCGGAATTAAAGCGCAAGCTCGCCAAGTGGATTTCCGATTCCGGCGCTGCGACGCTGCACGCTTACCGCAAGCTGACCCCGTCCGGCCGCGCGCAGATTTTGGAGTATCTTTCGGAGTTTTCTCTGTATGAAGAGGTGCGCGCCGGCGGCAAGGACTATATCCTGATGCACGCGGCGCCGACCGACAAGGGCCGCGCCCTGTCCGATTATACCCCGGAGGAGCTGCTCTTCACCCACACCCTGCCGGAGAGCCATCCCTTCCCCGGGAAAATCCTCGTGACCGGCCATACCCCGACCTTCCTTTTAGGGGATGAGCACCGCGGCAAGATCGTCATCAGCGAAGCAGGCGACCATATCTGCCTCGATGCAGGCGCCGGGTACGGCGAAAACCTCGCGGCCATCTGCCTCAACACCGGCTGGCAGTATTATGTCTCGACCAAGGATGACCCGGCGCTGGCATAAGAAAATAGAGAATATCTTGCTGTTTTTATCCGGTTGTGCTATAATCTCCTTATGTAATGAAATGACGTAACGAAAAGGAGAAACAGCATGGCGGCGAAAATGAAACAACTGGACGTCACCGACGAGTCGAGAAGCGTCTGGAAAACAATTGTCCTGCTGGCATGGCCGGTACTGGTCGAGCAGATTTTTACGACCCTCATCAGCTTTGCCGATACGGCGATGGTCGGTTCCCTGGGCGCAGGCGCGACCGCTGCCGTCACCATCAGCAACTCGCCGATCTTCCTGCTCAACGGCGTGATCATGGCCCTGGGCGTCGGCATAACCGCCCTGGTCGCACGAGCCAGAGGCGCAGGGGACGAGGCGCTGGTCAAAAAACTCATGCACCACGCGGTTCTGGTCATCCTCTATATCGGCCTGCCGATCGCGATTGTGATCGCCTGCCTTTCCCGGATGATTCCGCTGTGGATGGGCGCGGCGCCGGATATCCTCGACACGGCGGCGCGGTATAACCTGATCACCTCCTTCGGACGGTTTTTCATCCTCTCCTCGATGGTGCTCAGCTCCGCTTTCCGCGGGTACGGCGACACCAAGACCCCGATGGTGGTCAATCTGGTCATGAATATTGTAAACGTCGTGGGCAACTTCCTGCTGATCTATCCGACCCGGAAGCTGACCGTTTTCGGCTTCAGCTTTACGATGCCGGGCGCAGGGCTGGGCGTCACAGGCGCAGCGGCCGCAACGGCCATCGGCATGATTGTCTCCGGCCTGATGGCGTTCTATGTCGCTTTCAATCCCCGGAACCCTTACCATGTGTCCATGCGGGAAAAGGGGAGCCTGAAGCCGGACTGGGCGCTTTCCCGCCAGATCATCCGCATCAGCTTCCCGGCGATGCTGGAACGCATCTGCATGTCCTCCTCCGGCATCTTCGTCACCAGCACCATCGCGACCCTCGGCACCGTCAGCGTCGCCGCCAACAGCCTTTCTCTGTCGGCGGAATCGCTCTCCTATATGCCCGCCTTCGCTTTCCAGACGGCGATCACCACCCTGGTCGGCCAGTCGCTGGGCGCGAAAAAGCCGAAGCTGGCGGAGAAATTCGTCCGGACAACGATGCTGATGGGCGTTATCGTCATGTGCTTTACGGGCTTGGGCCTGTACATTTTCGCCGAGCCGCTGATCAGCGTCTTTACCCCCGACCGCGACGTTATCATCATGGCCGCCGAGTGCCTGCGGCTGATGGGCATCATCCAGGCGCCGCAGCTGGCCGCATGGGTCTTTGCAGGCGTTCTGCGCGGTGCCGGTGACACCACCGTCAACTTCTACATCAGCGCCGCCACCAACTGGGGCATCCGGACACTCTTTTCCATTCTGGCCGTCCGTGTCTTCGGGATGGACCTGTACGCGACCTATGTGATCGTCGCGATCGAGGTCGTGGTGCGCACCTTTGCCCTGTACCTGCGCTACCGCTCGGGCAAATGGAAAACGATTATGAAAACACCTGCCGCACAGGCTGAATAATAAAGAAAAGTATCAGGCTGTTTTTATATGTTGTAGCGGCGACCTGCGGTCGCCATCAGATATGCAGAAATTGTATTATTTTGGGATATGCGCTCTATATTCGTATAGAAATGGTTATGTTCTTCATGTCGGTGGCGACCGCAGGTCGCCGCTACAGGATAAAACAAT
>CAMAJC010000145.1 GCA_945835425.1 uncultured Clostridia bacterium | reverse complement strand
TTCGCCTGTAGCGGCGACCTGCGGTCGCCACCAAATTTACACAAATGGTACGATTCCTGCAAAAGGAGATTTTTGAAGATAAACAGACATTTTGCTTATGTCGGTGGCGACCGCAGGTCGCCGCTACAACATATATATCAATGGTTACAATAATTGCGCAAATGCTGCTCACCCTTTACCTTCGCAGGTGTCGGTGTTGCCGAGGCGGTAATCGGAGCAGCAGACCCAGTGCTCATAGCGGTCGATCTTTTTGTCCAGCCGCTGGAGGGTGGACTGCATCTCCTCGATCCGTTCCTGCAAAAGTCTTCGCTGCTCGATCAGCAGCTCCTTGCGGGCGTCGACGGTCGATTCGCCCTGCTGCGCCAGGGAGACGTACTCGATCAGCGCCTCGATGGTCAGCCCGGCGCCGCGCATACACTTGCAGAACTCGACCCAGCCGCAGTCCTCTTCGGTATAGTCCCGGATGCCGCCTGCGGTCCGGTGGACCGGCGGAATCAGGCCGATCCGCTCGTAATACCGCAGGGTATCGGCGGAAATATCGTATTTTTTGCTCACTTCGGCGATGGTCATATTTTCACCTCTTTAGGGAAAAGTCGGTTACAGATGTTCAGCCCGGAACTGCTTATAGTCGGCGAGGTTGTCGGCCAACAGCTTCGGCGTATCCAGCCCGTAGGGACAGCGGGACGCGCAGGCACCACAGTGGCGGCATTTCTCGATCCGCAGCATCTGTTCATTCATATCCTCGGTAAGCCACCCCTGATAAGGCGAACGGCGGAGCAGCAGGCTCATCCGGGCCGCGGTTGGAATCGGGATGTTCTCGGGACAGGGCAGGCAGTAGCCGCAGCCGTGGCAGAAATTCCCGGCCAGTTCCTTCTTGTCCCGCTCGATCAGCGCTTTCATTTCATCGTCATAGAGGGGTGGATTTTTCTCCATGTCGAGAAACTGCTGAAGCTCACTTTCCCGCTGGATGCCCCAGATCGGCACGACCCAGGGGTGCTGCTTCATAAAGGAGAAGGTGGTCCGCGCGTCGGTGATGAGGCCGCCTGCTAAGCCCTTCATGGCGATAAAGCCCATGTCGTGGTCACGCGCAAGCTCGGCGAGGGAGATGTCCTTTTCATCGGAAATGGACGAGAACGGGAACTGAAGGGTGGCGTATTTACCGGAGAGAACCGCGTCTTTGGCCACCTGATAACGGTGATTGGTGATGCCGATGAAGCGGATCCAGCCCTTTTTCTGCGCCTCCAAAAGGCCGCCGTAGAGGCTGTCGGGGTCCTCGGGGTCAGGGAGGGTCGCCGGGTTATGGAGCTGGAGAATATCGATATAATCGGTCTTCATCCGGCGCAGGGACAGCTCGATATGGGAAAGGAGCGTCTTTTTATCACTTGCGCCCGATTTGGTCGAGATGATGATATTGTGGCGGACGTCGGAGAGCGCCTCGCCGATCTTTTCCTCGCTGTCGGAGTAGGCGTTGGCGGTGTCGAAATAGTTGATGCCGCCGTCATAGGCCATCCGGAGCAGCTTTTTCGCTTCCTCCATGCCGACGCGCTGTACCGGCAGCGCACCGAACGAGGACGCGCTGACCATTAAACCGGTCTTGCCAAGTCTGATTTTGTCCATGTTGATTCCCTGTCCTTTCTGTTTATAGAGGTGCCTGGATAAAAATTCCCATAAAGGTGCGTTGTCGTAACCCGGCGGGATGAGGGCATCCCGCCCTACCGATTATCACGGGTTGGTTTGCAGAAAATCGGCGGGACAGACACGTCTAGGAATAATTCACCCGCTGCCAATAGGATGACGGTAGGGCAGGCTGCCCTCAGCCTGCCGCGATTTTCCAACAATCGACCGTTGTCCGAACATTGGCCCTTCCATTTATCACCGAATTGCATTTTCTTTTGTCTATTATACAACAATTCTCCGCCGCGGGTCAACCTCATTTCCCCTCTATGCCCCGGCAAAACCGGACATAATTTCAGGAATAAGGAGACCTGCATTGGGAAGGAAAGCTCATGCGGCTCCCTCCTCAGCAGTTTTTGCCCATCTCATAGGCGGTCTCCATGGCGGGCATCCCCTCGATATCGCCCTTATCCCATGCGCCGACGCCGTAGACAATGCCCTTTTCCTGCGCACCGTCGATGCAGTCGACAAAGCCGCGCATATCCTCAATTGTCCGCTCGGCAGCGGTGATGGAATTTTCGGCGGCGGTGACGATATAGTAAAACTCCTTGTTGCGGATTTCGGTATAGCGGCTGACGCAGCGGTCGATCAGTGCTTTCAGCTGCGCCGCGATGGAGTAAAAATACACGGGGCTGGAAAGGACGAGGACGTCCGCGTCGATCATCTTCTGGATGATTTCGTTTGCGTCGTCCTTCTGGACGCATTTTTTCAGCTTGCGGCAGGCGTAGCAGGCGACGCAGTACGCGACCTTCTTTTCCCGCAGCGAGACCATCTCGACCGTATGGCCTGCCGATTCGGCGCCTGCCATGAACTGCTTACAGAGCCGCTCGGAATTGCCGTCTTTGCGGGGGCTGCCGGATAAAATCAGAATTTTCTTGCTCATAGTAATTCCTCCTGAAAGTGCGATGAATATAATTGACGTAATGTCACTTCTATGACTTCATTATACTTCCTGGAGCGGACTCCAAGTCAAGGATTATCTGAGCAAAAATATTTGGCATTTTAGATAAAGTTTTCGGGGAAATTTTGTCAGGACAGTCGTTCATTTGGTTTGTAGCGGCGACCTGCGGTCGCCACCAGATTTGCACAAATTATACGATTCATGCAAAAGACGCATTTTGACCAGATAAACGGCCTTTTTCTGTACCGGTGGCGACCGCAGGTCGCCGCTACAACTATCTATCAATGGCGTATAAAAAACGTCCTGCACACCGCCGCCCTGTTATTGTCCGTAGGGCAGGCTGCCCTCAGCCTGCCGCGGTATTCCACAAAAGATTCGGCGCAGAATCAATATGCACAGAATCAATACACGCGAACAGAAAAAGGAAAAGTCTTGCATATTTTTACCAAGATGCTATAATAAAGAAAAAACCAAAACATGGAAGGATGGATTTCTCATGGCAAAACCTACGCCCATCACCGCTGAACAGCTGAAAGCCTATTCGGCGCAGTATAACGCAGACCCCGTCCGCAAGCTCGCGACCGCCGCCCTCTCCAAGTCTGAGATGGGAGACGTGGCTTTTGTCTCTGCCGGAGCCAACCTGATGCACCCGAAATTCTCAATTGATATCCCGACCCTCCCGGTCACCAACCAGAAAAAGAGCGGCCGCTGCTGGCTGTTCGCGTCGCTGAACGTCCTGCGCGAGAAGATCGCAAAGGAAAAAGGAATCGCCGATTTTGAGCTGTCCCAGAGCTATGCGGCCTTCTGGGATAAATTTGAGCGCGCCAACTATTTCTGCGAATGCATTATCGCCACCGCCGACAAACCCACCGACGACCGGGTTGTCCAGCACATCCTCACCACCGGCGTTCATGACGGCGGACAGTGGGATATGTTCGTGAACATCGCCGAGAAATACGGCATCGTGCCCAAGGACGCCATGGGCGAGACCGCTCAGAGCAGCAACTCCCGGGACATGAACAATATGCTCAACCGCAGCCTGAAAAACGCCGCCGTTCATATCCGCGCACTGATGAAAAAAGGCGTGCCGATGAAGGAAGTCGACCTGTACAAGGAAACGGTCCTCGGCAAGGTCTACGGGTTCCTCTGCAGCTGCTACGGCGAGCCGCCGAAGCACTTTGACTTTGAGTATGTGGACAAGGACGGCGCGTACCACGTCGAAAAGGACTACACGCCCCAGAGCTTTTATGAAAAGTACATCGGCCGCGACCTCGAAAAGACAATCAGCATCATCAACGCGCCCACCGACGATAAGCCCTACTACCGCACCTACACCGTTTCGATGCTGGGCAACGTTGTCGGCGGCAAGGACGTTATGTACTTAAACCTCCCGATGAGCGAGTTCAAAGAGCTGATCATCAAGCAGCTGAAGGGCGGCAATGTTGTCTGGTTCGGCAGCGACGTCGGCAAGTTCGGCGGCCGCGCAGCCGGGCTGTGGGACGACGGCACCTTCGATTATGAGCTGCTGACCGGGCTGGACCTTACGATCAGCAAGAAGGACGGGCTGGATTATTGGTTCTCGGCCATGAACCACGCCATGGTCATCACCGGCGTCAACCTCGACGAGAACGGCGCGCCGACCCGCTGGAAGATCGAAAACAGCTGGGGCAATGAAAGCGGCCACAAGGGCTATTATGTATGCTCTGACACCTGGTTTGATCAGTATGTCTATCAGGCAGTCGTGACCAAGGATATTCTCGGCGACAAGGCCACCCTCCTGGAACAGAAACCGATCGTTTTAAACCCCTGGGACCCGATGGGATCGCTTGCAGAGTGATGCTTTAGCATCACAAATGAAAAATGAAAAATGAAGAATGAATAATGAATAATTAAGGTATGCTGCTGCGCAGGCGGTCACGGACCGCGTTTTATTCGCCGCGACTTGGGCTGCACGCGGGATGGCTGGGCGAGACTGCTTCGTCAGGCTCGCAGTCTTCGGACACTGTTCCACGCCCGATATTCGCGGGTGATTTTCCGAAATCGGTAGGGGCGACCCCCCAGGTCGCCCGCCAATAAGCAACCAACGCTGATACATGGCAAATATCTATAAAACGATGAAAAGGCGTGACGAAAGCGGTCACGCCTTTTTCATTACGCACAAGCCGGTTATCATTTGCCAAACAGGTCGCTGTGCGTTCCCGTCCGCGCCAGCGTCAGTACCAGGACATCATCTTCAATGCGGTACACCAGCAGCCAATCCGGCTGAATGTGACATTCCCGGTGCCCAACCCAGTCCCCGGTCAGCGCATGATCCCGGTTCTTTTCCGGCAGCGGTTCTCCTCTGGAAAGGATGCGGATAATATTGTCCAGCAGTTCAATGTCCATATGCCGTTTGAGCGCCAATTTATAGTCTTTTTTGAATTGTGTTGTCCAAACGATATCCCGATTCATCGTTTTAACTCCCGAAGCGCTTCTTCCACATCGGAATAATGCTTCACATCCGGGTCATGAGCAATTCTCTCGGCTTCCAGCATAGCGGCCATCGTTTCCTTATTCGGCTGGTCCAGCCGGACCTCAAACGGAAATCCTCCTACCCGAAGCGACTGCCGCAGAAAAACATTGATTGCAGTGGTAAGATTCATCCCCAGTTCTCCATAAAGGGCCTCACATTGCTTTTTAATGTCGCTGTCCATACGGACACTGAAATTTGTACTGGCCATAATAACAGCTCCTTTGCACTTTATTATATATCTATTATATGCCATTTGCATTGCAATGTCAACCTAAATAACTGCACAATCTCCGCTTCTGCATCGTCAAAAACGGCAGCGGCTGCATAGCATATCCGCATCCCGACCGGCATAAG
>CAMAJC010000144.1 GCA_945835425.1 uncultured Clostridia bacterium | reverse complement strand
TAATTGGTTTTTCCCGCCGAAAGCATGGAAAAACCGCACGAATACGCCTCTGAAAAGAGAAAAACCGAATTAATCAGAGCTTTCCCGGGGAAATATTTATGAAAGGATGAAACGTATGATCCGAATTGAAAATCTGGTCAAGCGCTTCGGGGACTTCACCGCCCTGAAGGACGTCTCGATGACCATCGATCCCGGCTCGATTTATGGGCTTGTGGGCAGCAACGGCGCGGGGAAATCGACGCTGATGCGCTGCATCGCCGGGATCTACGAACCGGAAGAAGGGCACCTGTCGGTTGACAGCGAGCCGGTTTATGAAAACCCCGAAATGAAGGAAAAAATCCTGCTGGTGGCGGATGAGCCGTGGTTTATCCAGCAGAGTAATCTTCACACGATGAAGCGTTTTTATCAGCGCTTTTACCCTTCCTTTGATCAGGATATTTATGACGAGCTGGTCGAAGGGTTTGCCCTCCCGGAGCGCAAGAAGATATCGGCCTTCTCCAAGGGCATGAAACGGCAGGCGGCATTCCTGCTGGGCATGGCGGCGAAACCGCAGTTTCTGATGCTGGACGAATGCTTTGACGGCCTCGACCCGGTCAAACGCCAGATCGTCCGCAAGGTCATCTGCGACGCCGTAGCCGACCGGCAGATGACCGCGATCATCTCCAGCCACAACCTCAAGGAACTGGACGAAATCTGCGACACCGTCGGCATCCTCCATCAGGGCAGCCTCCTGTACTCCAAAGACCTCGACAGTCTGAAGGGCGAGGTACATAAGGTGCAGGTCGTTTTCCTGGAAGAGGTGAGCCGCGCGACCCTCGAAGCGCTTTTGCCGGTCATGGCGATGGAAGTGCGCGGGAAGTTCTTCACCCTGATTGTCCGCGGCAGCATGGAGGAGATCGAAGAGAAGCTGTCGCCTTACCGTCCGGCGGCGCTGGAAGCGGTCCCGCTGTCGCTGGAAGAAGTATTCCTTTATGAAATGGAGGTTATGGGCTATGATGCAAATGTCCTCTTCAAAGACTGAGAAAACCCCGAAAACGGCGCGCTTAAACAGCGTCGGCGCGGTCTTTTGGGATACCATGTCCCGTTACCGCAACCCGCTGATCCTGTACATCATCGCGATGATCATCTTCGGGCCGGTGTCGCTGCTCATGTCCAGTGAACGGGATATCGGCGGCCAGCTTTATCTGAACGCACCGATGCTGATATTGGCCGGTCTGACGGCAGTGGGTGCGTCGATCGTCATTCCGATGGTCGTCTTTTCCTACTTTGATAATAAGCGGGCGCTGGATGTTTTCCACTCGCTGCCGGTGACAAGAGGGAAGATGTTTGCGGGCAACTTCCTTGCGGGTCTGGCGCTGCTGTTTTTGCCTTACCTGCTGAGTGTGCTCCCGACCGCTCTGGCAATTGATGTCACAACATATTTTCGTCTGAAGCATTATCAGACGGACTACCTCTTTGCACCGGAATATCTGCGGTACACCCTGTACGGCGCTGTCGGTATTCTGTTCTGCTTTGCGCTGATGACCTTCCTGATGATCTGCTGCTCGACCATTCTCGAGAGCGCCGGGTATTTCGCCATCATCACCCTGGGGTATGTCGGGCTGGTCACCATTGTGTTCAGTCTGGTTGGAGATGCGACCTTTGGCTATACAGAGTTCCCGGCGGAGAATTTCCTGCTGCGTTTTTCGCCGTTTTACATTTTGGAAAGCTCCAACTCAGACAGCCTTGATTTTCAGTGGATGATCCAGCTCCTTCTCGTCACCGCCCTGTTTATCTATCTGGCAGCCCGTCGGGCGCTGGGCCGCAAGTCGGAGCAGGTCGGCGGCGGCTATGTCTGGCCGCCTGTCTATTACGCAGCGGCCATCGGCGGTTCCATTGCAGTGGGACTGTTGTCCTCGGAGATTTTCGGGCTGACCGGTATTCCCAGCGTGATTCTTTCGATTGTTCTGGGCATTCTGGCCTATGTGATCCTCGACACCATCCGCAACCGCGGCTTTAAAAACATCCTCCGCGCCGGTCTGGTGAGCGTCTGCGCGACGGCAGGCGTCGGCCTTTGTGCCCTCCTCATCAGCGTCACCGGCACCTTCGGCTATGAACACTGGCTGCCGAAGGAGGAGGAGATTGCTTCGGTCAGTGTGGATATGGGCACGACCGAAAGCATTTCGCTGAGCGACGATTTCCCGCTGACCGACCCGGAGAGCATCGGCAAGGTGCTGGCCTGCCACAAGGCAATCGTCACAAACCAGTATACCATTGAAAAGGACCGCAACTGGTCGCTGGTGGAATATACTCCTTACGTCTTTGATACCGGGGACGATGCCTATGCGTATGGTTCCTGCTCGGTCAGGATCGACTACACCCTGAAAAACGGCAAGACGGTCAGCCGCCGCTACTGGAATATCCCGACCACCCTGACCAAAACCCTGTCGGAGATCGCCGGTTCGCAGGTTTATTCCTGCGCCATGGCCGATCAGCTGGAAGACTACGCCGATTATCTTTCCGACCTGACCGATAAGCAGACCGTAGCCCTCAACGACTATTACGGCAGTTCTGTCCAGCTCGAGCAGCTGGATTTCGGCGCCGGTTATTACAGCGAGGACCTCTCCCTGACCACGGATATGCGGATGCAGCTGCTCAGGGCTTTCGCGGAGGACCTGCGCCGCCGTCCGGAAGGCTGGAAGATCGACCCCGAATCCCAGCCGCTGGGAAAACTGCGGATCGACCTGCCGTATGTGGAACCGGCCGAGTTGACAGAGAGCCGTATTAACAGAGCGTGCAGCTGGATTGGCTACGCATTTTTTCTCTATGATATCGATATCAACACCCTATCGCTGCTGGAAGCCTGGGGTTACTACGACAGCACGGAAAAGAAGATTCTGCCGGACAGCTCCTACCTTATCGAATATGGCGATGTCGATCTGATGGTCATTCCCACCGATTATTATGACGCTCTGAAGCAGAGCGCGGAAGCGGGGATATTCCATTTCGCCGGTTCCAGCATCGGTATTGGAGCCAGATCGGAGTACTATGATGACGATCTGCCTATTGACAAGACCGATCCTACTCTTGAAAACGGAGATATCTACCGCTACTATATCGGCGAATACCTCGATGTGACCGATGAAATCGTCCACCGTGACCTCACGGAGGAAGAAGTGGCGGTGCTGCAGAGCCTTGTCCTCTATGTCGGTATCTCCGATGAACCGATGAATGTGCTTTATGTGAACGGCAACACTTTCCTTATCCCGCCGGAAAACCTTGCGGCGGTTCAGGCAATTGTTTATGGGGAATAAATGTTAAGATAAAGCAGAAACCACCGTGCAGGGATTTTTCCTGTACGGTGGTTTTGCCTATATAGATTTTCGGAAAGAGCCCCGTCTTCAACCGGTAGGGCGGGCTGCCCTCAGCCCGCCGCGATCACAGCGTATTTTCCGTTATTCCGTTATGGGCGACGGGTCGAAGATCGTAGACAGGATATCCTCCGTCTTTTCCGCGCAGCCCTTCTGCTCCGCGCCGTTCAGATACACCGCCGGTTCGTTCCCCGAGACTTTGTCAGCGCGCACCTGCGCATAATAGAGCATCGGCGGGGCCCCGTTGTCCCTCCTGCCGGTCAGGTTCAGCTTCATGCCGACGTTTCCCCAAAGGCTCGTGCTGATGTTTATGTTCAGCTGCGTTTCGCTGTAGCCGTACACATAGATGTAGCAGACCTGCTTCTGGTATTCGTCGTCGCCTTCGCCGCAGTAAAGCCGCTGCCAGAGCACCCTGACGCCCGGTTCTTCCATCAGCGCGCAGTCCTCCAGCCACCCCTGCAGCGGTTCTTCCTCCAATACCCAGCCGTCTGCCTCATCGGCCTGCCATTCCGCCAGCGTATTGCCGGTCTGAACCGAGCTGTGGCCGCTGTAGCCAAAGGGAGCCAAACTGAACAGAAGGAGCAGCAAAATCAGCACTGCCGGCAGCAGAATACAGATGCCCAGCACCCAGACGAGCCCCTTGTCCTTTTTCTCCTCCTGCAGCGGCGGCGTCCGCATGGGCAGCGGTGCGGCGCACTGCGGGCAGACCTTCCATTCCGGCTCAACCGGTATCCCGCACGCCGGGCAGCGGAGTTTCAGCTGCGCGCCGCAGTGCGGGCAGACGATAAAGCTTTCCTTAACGTTTTGCCCACAGGCCGGACAGTGGAGCTTCGAGTGCCCGTACCGTGCGGCAAGATAGATGCCAAGCCCGACAAAGCAGGGCAGAATGATGGATATAAGCGTCCATGCAGGCGCGTTCATATCCCGCCGTTTCGCGTCCTTCCAGACATACACGCCGATAAAGACGATGACGGCCAGTATCAGCGGAACAAAAATAAGCAAAATGAAGATAAGCGATCGGGTCACAGCCATTCTTTTTCCCTCCTTTGGATAAACAGCGCCAGGGCAATCCCGCCGCCGGACAGCATCAGCAGGCAGACCGCCGTCACCGGCAGCGCCAGCATCCATGCTCCTTCCAGGAAGCTGACGCGCAGAAAGATAAACAGTGCCAGCAGCACCGCCGCCATGCTGAGAAAAGAAGCGGTTCCGACCGCAAGGAGCGTCCGCCGGAGCTGCCGCCTTTCCGCTTCCCTGCGCAGGGCGGCAAGGTCGACCGGCGGCGGCGTGACCGCGGGAGATGGGGGAATCAGCGCCAAAATATCGTTTTCACAATCACGCATCCAAAAGCGCCTCCTTTAAGATTTTTCTGGCCCGTGACAGACGGCTTTTGACGCCGCCGGGGCTGATGTGCAGAGCTGCCGCGGCCTCCTTTTCCGAGAGGCCCTGATAACAGACGAGGATCACCGCCAGCCGCAGCTTTTCCGGGAGCTTTTCCACCGCCGCCGCCAGGTCCATCCGCAGATCGGCGTTCGGATAGGGGGACGGCTCCGGCTCCGCGTCCTCCGGCAGCGGAAGGGAGCGCCGCAGCTTCTGCCTGCGCAGGGAATCACGGTAGATGTTGACGCAGATCCGGTCCAGCCACGGCTCAAAGGGCCTGTCCGGCCGGTAGCGGTCCAGCTGCATCAGCACCCGCACCCAGGTCTCCTGATACAGCTCCTCAGCCGCGTCCCGGTCGCGGGTCAGATGGACGCACAGCCCGAACAGCCGTCCGCCGTAAGTCTCCACCAGTTTCCCCGGACTGATATCCACAGCGCTCCCTCCTTTCAAACAGTGTTGCGTCCGCTTTCATCTGAATATACGCATGAAAGCGGGGAGAGGTTTCATCGGAAAAGAAAAAAGCTGCTCCAAAAAAGTGAGGAGCAGCCCAGACTGTCGACAAAGTCTGAAAAAATCAAACGTAACAATCATTTGCTTGTAGCGGCGGTCTGCGACCGCCACCGAATTTGTGCAAATTCACGAATCAGTAAATTGCTACGCATAAGAAACTAGATGTTTAGCTAATGCCGGTGGCGACCGCAGGTCGCCGCTACAACTACAAATCATCAATAGATAACTTTTT
>CAMAJC010000143.1 GCA_945835425.1 uncultured Clostridia bacterium | reverse complement strand
AGGAAATGCGGACGAATATCTTTATTCCGGTTATTATTACGATGGTATTTACTATCCCTCTTATGTAAGACCTTCCCGCTACGACTACGAAGTTGACTGGGACACCGACACCTTCTACTACAACGGCAGAAAACAGGTTCCGACTGCTACCGTAACCATCGGCAAGCGCACCATCGAGCTGGACGTCAGAATCATTGCCGGCGACAAGGACAGCACCGATGTTGGTTCTTACCGTGCATCCGCTTCTCTGCCCTCCGGTTACAGAGGCTATAAGCTTTCCGGCTCCACCATCCGCTACACCATCGAAGAACCGCTGAAACAGGGCCTCGTCAATGAAAACGGCGGCGTTTACTACTACACCAACGGCAAGGCTGCTACCGGCTGGAAGACCATCGGCAACGATACCTACTACTTCGGCAAAGACGGCAAGGCGACTGTCGGCTGGATCAAGCTGGAAGGCAAGTGGTATTACTTTGATACCGCAGGCATCATGCAGACCGGTTGGGTACGCTCCGGCGGCAAGACCTACTACACCAATGCCAGCGGCGTTATGGTTGCTTCCAAGTGGATGAAGCTGGACGGCTACTGGTACTACTTCGGTGAGACCGGTGCCATGGTTGAATCCGGTTGGGTTCAGACCGGCGGCAAGTGGTATTACCTCTCCGCTGACGGCAAGATGGCTACCAACACCACCATCCCCGGCGGCTACCGCGTTGATGCAAACGGCGTTTGGGTCAAATAATCGCAAACCGTAAATAAGGGTACCCTCCGCATGGAAACGTGCGGAGGGTATTTTCTATCTGCAAAACAGCGCCGCCTGTTCCCAAAAGAGGGGACAGGCGGCGCTTTCCGTTCAGTTTTTCACGAAGAACTCCTCGTACCAGAGGATAAAGGTGTAAATGACCCAGATTTTTTTCATGTTCAGCTGGGTGCCGGCCTTATGGTCGTCCAGCATCTTGCGGATAAAGTCGTGGTTGAAGAATTTCGCTGCCACTTCGCCGTCAAACTTTTCCCGCACCATCTCGTAGTATTTGTCCTCACGCAGCCAGTCGGAGAGCGGCACCGGGAAGCCGAGTTTTTTCTTGTTGGCGGTCCTGGGCGGGATCTCCTTGATCGCAGCGCCGCGGAGGGCACGCTTGGTCACTTCATCGTAAGCGCGGTAGCGGGTCGGAATCTGCACCGCCAGCTCCAGCACCTTCTTGTCGAGGAAAGGTACCCGCAGCTCCAGGGAATTTGCCATGCTCATCCGGTCGGCCTTCTGCAGAATGTCGTACAGCATCCAGGTGTACATATCGACATACTGCAAGGTCGTCGGCTCATCGAAGCCCTTCATCCGGTCGAACAGCGGCTTTGCATATTCGGTGGGGTCCTTGGCGTGATAGTCTTTTTTCAGGACCTCGTTCCGGTTTTCATAGGTAAAGTTGTAGTTTGCCCGCATAAACCGCTGATAGGGCTCCATGGCTCCGCGGAGGATAAACTGCTTTCCTTTAAAGTCCGGCAGGTGCTTTGCGACCCCGGCCGCAGCCTTCCGCAGCTGGCGTGGGATTTTAGCATAGCGCTGGAAATGTCCGCCTGCCAGATACATCGGATAGCCGCCGAACAACTCGTCCGCGCCCTCGCCGGAAAGCACGACCTTGACGTATTTCGCCGCGTTCTGTGCCAGGAAATACAGCGGGATTTCCGAAGGGTTGGGGAGCGGTTCGTCCATATAATACTGGATTTTGCTGGCCATGCCGAAGTAATCGTCGGCGTTTATCTTGTTGCTGATATTCTGGACGCCGACGGTCTTGGAAAATTCCTGCGCATAGGACAGCTCGGAATATTTCTCCTCCTCATAGCCGACGGTGAAGGTCTTGATATCCTTGGTGCACTCCGAGACCTCTTTGACGACATAAGAGGAGTCGATGCCGCTGGACAGGAAACACCCGACCTCGACGTCCGCGATCTGATGGGCCTGAACCGACTCGGTGAAGGTCTCGGCAATCAGCTGTTCCCATTCTTCCTGGGTCTTGCTCTCGTCGATATGGTAGGTGACCTCGTAGTAGCGCTCGATCTTCATCTGCCCGTTCCGGTACTCAAAATAGCAGCCGGACGGGAGCTTATAAACATTGCGGAACATCGTCTCGTTGTCCGGCACATACTCATAGCACAGCCAGTCGGGGAGCCGTTCCTCGTTCAGTTCCTTTTCAAAGCGCGGATGCTCGAGGAAGGATTTGATTTCGCTGCCGAACATAAAGGTATCGCCCTTTTTATAGTAATAAAACGGCTTAATACCAAAGATGTCCCGTGCTCCGAACAGCTTTTTCTCAGTTTTGTCCCAGATAACGAAGGCGTACATACCGCGCAGCTGGTCGAGCAGCCCTTTTGCGCCGTATTCTTCATATCCATGGAGCAGCACCTCCGAGTCAGTCTCGGTGGTAAAAACATGCCCTTTTGCCAGCAGATCGGCGCGGATCGACTGATAGTTATAGATCTCGCCGTTAAAGACCAGCACCTTGGTTTTATCTTCATTGAAAATAGGCTGAGAGCCGCCAGAAAGGTCGATGATTGCGAGTCTCCGGAATCCCAGCGCCATATCCTCGTCTACATAAGATGCGGCCTGATCAGGGCCGCGGTGAGCGATCCGGTCGCCCATAGCGTCAATGACCCGCTTGGCGTCAGGCAGGCCATTGACCGAAAATCCTGCAAATCCACACATTGTAACTTCCCCCTTCAAGCCTTTTGAAAAAGGCTTGGCGAAAACTTTCTTGTTCGCGCTGTTCGCTCCTGCTACGCAATCCGCTCGTCCGTGATAGACATACACTGGGCGAACGCGCCGGGCAGCGGCGTAAAATCTGAAGCTTTATATTCTGTTGAAAAAAGCCTGCACATATCCGACGCGGCCGCATTTCTGTTTATTTATTTCAGTTCCCCAGAAGATTCCGGTACTGTGCGCCCAGCGGTTTTCCGCAGCGAAGGATTGCCGCGCGGGCCAGCACCTCCAGCACATCGATACAGCCGGGTGCGGGGTAATCCCGCTTGATCAGCGACAGCTCGGTGCAGCCGAGGATATTGACCTCGCAGCCCCGTTCCATCATTTTTTCGGTGACCCGGTGGAATTTGTCCAGATCGACCGGCCTCCCGGCTTTTACATTGTCATAAATCAGGCTCATAACGTCAGCCTGTCCCTCCGCGTCGGGGATTTCCCAGTTGATGCTGGCTTCTTCCAGAAAATGCTGGAAAAGCGCCGTCCGGATCGTGCCGCTGGTGGCGAGGATACCGGCCTTTTTGACGCCCTGTTCCTTTAGATGGGCGGCGGTTTCCCGGACCGCATGGATCCAGGGGATGTTTATCTGTTCCGCGACCTGTCTGTAGAAGCAGTGGGAGGTGACGCAGGTGATAGCGATGCAGCTGGCGCCGAGGGCTTCCAGCGTCCCGGCAGCCTCCTGCAGTACCGGCACAGGGCTGTTTTCGGACTGTCCGAGGATAAATGCTGTCCGGTCGGGGATCGTCGGGACATTGAGCAGGACAGTCGGCAGGTGTTCCTGATCGGTGCGGACGTCGGTCATCCGGACGAGCAGTTCCTGAAAATAAGCCGAGGCCATCGGACCCATGCCGCCGATGATGCCCAAAACCGGGGTATCGTTAGAGAAAAGTGCTTTCATTCATGCAATCCTTTATTGCCAAAGTATTTCTTGTATTTTTTCACATAGTTCAGCTGGTTTTTGAGGTAGTAGACCCGGCGTTTCAGCGACAGGTCCGGCTCATAATAGAACGAGTGGATATAGCGGTGGGCTTTGATCAGCTCTTTGGCTTCCGCTTTTAAATCCTCGTCATGGACATACTTGAAGATGACGTGCTTCGGGATAATGCTCCAAAGAGCCGGTTCATCGGCCACGACGCATCCCATCGGCTGGCCAAGGATCAGGTCGTTGACCAGGAAGGTCGCGAGGTTGTAGCCTGCCGCAGTGACGAAAAAGCTGGAGCGGCCCTGACGCAGGTTCATCTCAAAGAGCTTGTACTTGCCGTCTCTGGGGTCGAGCTTCATATCGAAGTTCGCAAATCCCACATAGCCGATATCCTCGAGGAATTCCTTCATCTGCTTCGCCAGCGCGTGGTCAACGGTGTTGATGATGGCCGCATAGCTGCCGATCCCTTCGGGAGAATGTTCCTCCAGCAGGGCATGTCCCAGCGCAATCAGCTTGACCTTCTTGTCCTTGCCGCAGTAGCAGTTCATGACCCGCATCTGGCAGTCCTCGCCGGGGATGTACTCCTGCAGGATCAGGTGGTCCTGATAGGAGGAGCCGTAGATCGCCGCGAGGATATCATCAAATTCCTGCTTGTTGTTTGCGAGGAAGACCTTCTTTTTATGCGGGAAGGTGCAGTTCCAGTAAGCCACCGAGTTGGAGGGCTTGATGATGCAGGGAAAGTCGAACGGCAGCTCCACTTCCTTATAATTCTCTGCGGTGCAGGTGGTGGTTTTCGGGAAGAGGAAGCCGTGCTCGGTGCAGACCTGGTAGAAGCTCTCCTTGATGGACAGCCGCATCAGCAGGTCCTCGTCGATGCAGGAGAAGGTGTAGTAAGGGCGGAGCGCCTCCTGGTTGCGGACCAGAAGCTTGATATAGTTATCGCCGCAGGGGACGAGCAGCAGCTGTTTGCCGTTTTGATGCTCCTCCGCGAATTTCACAAGGGTTTTCACAAAGACCTCGTCGTTTTCGAGGTCAGGCTCGGTAACGGCGACCTTGACGATTTTGGAGTTCGAGGTCGCGCCGAGGGCTTTTTTGCCGATTGCATAAGAGGTAACGCCGTACTGGCCATACGCTTCATGGAAAGAACGGGCCATACCGTAGACGTTGACGTCGCTGCCCAGCAGGACGGGAATAAAGGGTGCGGACATAAACAGTCTCTTCCTTTCTGTCAGTATCACGGACATACAATTCCATCATATATCCAATACTCTTTATTATACTATTGTTCCGTGGAAAATACAAGGCTTTTTGATGAATAACCGGAAAGTTGCTCAGTATGTTTTTCCGCGCCTGCGGCGCAGAAAACACACTGAGATTAAAAGTATACTATCCTTGCCCGGAAAAACAAGGCTTTTGCTGATGGATGGGAAAACGTTTAAGATATTTGACAATAAGCGCCAGCCGTGTTTTGCAATTGTAGCGGCGACCTGCGGTCGCCACCGGACTCCATAAACCACACTGTTCTTGTGAGGTGCATGTAAATCTTGTCAAACGGTCATTTTTCTGTATCGGTGGCGACCGCAGGTCGCCGCTACAGTCAAGAAATAGAAAAAGGGTTTTGCGCAGAAAATCCGATGGGGCTATTATACAGGCTCATTGTGACCGTACCGTGATGAAAGAATCTTTATATTATCTTTATTTTTGCAACTGCCGCGTCAGAAACCCTGCAAATCTATCGGAAAACTCTTTGTCCTGCCTTTATATTCAGAATTATTATTTATGAAGTAAAAATGAACGACCCTGGGTTTCGGTG
>CAMAJC010000142.1 GCA_945835425.1 uncultured Clostridia bacterium | reverse complement strand
CCGGTGGCGTCGGCCCGATGACCATTGCGACCCTGATGCGCAACACCCTGACCGCCGCCAAGGTGCAAAACGGCCTGCTGTAATAATCGTTTAAATGAAAAACCGTCTGGGAACAAGTCTCAGACGGTTTTGTTATTTCCTGTTATCATCGGTAGGGCGGGCTGCCCTCAGCCCGCCGCGATATGCGGTAAAACGATAGAAAAACGAGTGATCTATCCTTATTTTCCCTCAGCCATCAGCTCCATGACGACCGGGTCCTTGGAACCAACGCCCGCAGCCTTCAGCTCTGCAATTTTATCTGCGAACTGCGGCAGATATTTCTCATGTGCCACCAGCAGCTCATCAAGGATAACCTTGCAGGTCGCGCCGGAAACAATCTGCGGGTTGAGGATAAACGCCTGCATCGCCATGCCGTAATCGCCGGTGACCGCCGCTTCGATGACACATTCCTCCATCGCCTTCATGACCTGCAGCCAGCCGCGTTCTGCCGGGCCGAACTTACCCCAGGCCATCGGGATCGGGCCTTTGCCGGTGATGATCGAGGAGACCTCGACGATGCTGTCGCTGGGCAGATCGGGTACCGCGCCGTTATTGACCGTCGAAACGACCATATGGGTGCGCTTGTCGCCGTAAATCGACGCGATACACTCGCAGGCCGCGTCGGAGTAGTGTGCGCCGCCGCGCTTGGAAAGCTGTTCCGGTTTGTAGTTCAGGTTCGGGTCCTTGTACAGCTCAAACAATTCAGCCTCCGTCTCCTTGACCTGCTGTGCCCGGGTGCCGATGGTGTTAAATTCCTCGAGGTCATGGGCCAGCATCTCTTCCTGCCGGTAGTAATAGCGGTGGTAGCCGCAGGGGATCAGCTGCATCTGCTCGATCTGCTCCCGCAAAAACTTCACGTCAAAAATATTCGCCGGCAGTCCCGCGTCCTCGTCGTACATCTTTTCAATGATCTTTCCGGTCAGGTCATTTCCATGTGCATCAGTGACCTTGTGCCAATGAAAATGGTTCAGCCCGGCGAACTGATAGACGAGATCCCGCTCGGTCACGCCGAACATTTCCGGCTCTTTGATCATCGCGCCGACCGGCACGTTGCACAGCCCGACGCATTTCTTCCAGCCGCCCTTTTTGATGACCGCCTCCGTCACCATACCAGAAGGGTTGGTGAAGTTGATGAGCCATGCGTCCGGGCAGAGTTCCTTCATATCTTTTACGATGTCCAGAATAACCGGAATCGTGCGGAACGCCTTGAAGATACCGCCTGCGCCGTTGGTTTCCTGACCCAGCATCCCGTGGGAGAGGGGAATTCGTTCGTCCTTAATGCGGGCGTTGAGCAGGCCGACGCGGAACTGGGTCGTGACAAAATCCGCTCCAGGCAGCGCTTCTCTTCTGTCCAGCGTCAGATGTACCTTAACGTCATAGGGGCTTGCGTCCCACATCCGCTGCGCCATAGCCCCGACGATTTCCAGCTTTTCCCGGCCTTCCTCGATATCGACCAGCCAGATTTCTTTGATCGGCAGCTCATCATACCGTTTGATGAAGCCCTCCATCAGTTCCGGCGTGTAGCTGCTGCCGCCGCCGATGGTTACGATTTTGACAGGTTTCTTTTCCATGAAAAACATCCTTTCTTTTTTTGAATCACATTTTGAGCGCCTGCGGGCGCAGAGTTAGACGTGACCTACGCCTATAACTGGGTAGTAAGTGATTATCAGAAGTGTAAGGGGTTACGGTCGCTTTTGAAAAAGCTCCGCAAAACTTTTTTGTCATTATCTCCGTTAGCAAAGTGTAACTATCTAAATAGTGCGTCTTCATTGGTTGAGTTACAGTGCGGCGCCGTTGGACTCGATGATTTCCTTATAGCGTTCATAAGAAACTTTCTTGCTGCGGGCGAGTGTCCCTTCACCGTCGTTATTGCGGTCGACATAGACAAACCCATACCGTTTCTTCATCTCGCCGGTCCCGGCCGAAACGACGTCGATCGGACCCCACCAAAGATAGCCCATGATATCGCAGCCGTCCTTCAGCGCCTCCGCAACCTGCCGCAGATGGTCCTCCAGATACTTGGTCCGAACCGGGTCATTGATCACGCCGTTTTCATCCGGCCCTTCGTCCAGTCCGATACCGTTTTCGACGATAAACAGCGGGATCTGGTAACGGTCATACAGTTCATTGCAGGTATACCGCAGTCCTTTCGGGTCGACCGGCCAGCACCAGGGCGCAGGAGAACACTCGGTCAGGTAAGGATTGGTAAACCCAGTCCCCGAACCGGACGTAACCGAACCTTCGGAGACCTTGTCTTTTTCCTCCGCTTCATGCCAGACGCCGCTGCGGTAATAAGAGAAAGCGAGGTAGTCGACCGGATAGCAGGCGAGGATTTCATCATCGCCCTGTTCCATAACCGGCGCGCAGTCCTCTTCCTCCCAGACCCGGTAGATATAAGCAGGGTAGTACCCTCTGCACATAACGTCCCCGAAGAAATAGGTTTGCCGTTTATAAGAGAGCGTCCCGAAAGCATCCTCCGGCGAGCAGGTGTACGGGTAAGTCGCCACCGACGAGCAGGTCAGCATCGCGCCGATCTTCGCGTCCGGGATAATTTCATGGCAGGCCTTGACCGCCAGGGAAGAAGCGACGAATTCATGATGAACCGCCTGATAGATTTCCTTTTTGGTCAGCGCCTCGACCGGGCTTTCAGGGTTGTCTGACAGAATACCTGCGCCTGCAAAAGGCATCCGGAAAGCGACGTTGATTTCATTAAACGTCATCCAGTATTTGACCTTGTCTTTATACCGCTCAAAAACGGTGCGGGCGTACCGCTCAAAGAAGGTAATCAGCTTTCTGTTTTTCCAGCCGCCGTACTCGGTGACCAGATAAAGCGGCGTCTCATAGTGGGAGAGGGTGACGACCGGCTGCATCCCGTTTTTCAGCATTTCATCAAACAGCTTATCATAGTAGACAAGCCCGGCTTCATTGGGTTCTTCCTCGTCACCGCGCGGGAAGATACGGCTCCAGGCGATCGAGGTGCGGAACGCTTTGAACCCCATTCCGCCCATCAACTTGAGGTCTTCCGGGTACCGGTGGTAGAGGTCGATGGCCTCATGGCTCAGGTATTTTTTCCCATCCTTCAGCGCCATCTCCCATTTCCCGGTTTCGTCATTCCATTTGACGCCGGGATGTTTGCCGTCGGTGCCGATGCCGACCATAACGTCGGTGACATTGGGGAGCTTGCCGTCCTCCAGCCACGCGCCCTCGCACTGGTTTGCTGCGACTGCGCCGCCCCAGAGAAATCCTTCAGGAAAAGCAGTTTTCATGGTCTTCTCTCCTTTTTATGTAATAATCTGTAAAGCGTACGGATATCCTACCTCCATGATAATCGAAATGCACAAAAAAAGCAAGTTCAAAAAATGAAAATAGTGCCTTTTTCGTTTTTTGTAATATTTTTTCACAGGAGAGTTCTACATCTGGCGAATTGCAAAACGACAGGGAATTTGTTATAATGAAAAAGCTGAATAAAAAATGCGCTCGCTGTTTGGTAGTTTCTGCGGGCGTTTGGTAATATTTATTGAAAGGATGCATTTTCATGATTCCTCGTTCCAGCGGCGTACTGCTGCATATTTCCTCTCTGCCCGGCGAATACGGCGTCGGTTCCTTTGGCAAAGAGGCCGTTTCCTTTGCCCATCTGCTGCACGACTGCGGCTTTACCTACTGGCAGACGCTGCCCTTTACGACGGTCGACCAGTACAATTCTCCCTACACCAGCCTTTCCGCTTTTGCGGGCAATATGATGTTTATCGACCTGCCGACCCTGCATAAAAAGGGCCTGCTGACGGAGGATGAGCTGGAAGTCAATAAATATCGGATGCCGTATCAGGTCGATTTTAACTGGCTGCGCGGGACCCGCGACCGTGTGCTGCGGACAGCCTATTCCCGGATGGATAAGGAAGAAAAGGAGAAGGTCCTCGCTTTTGTCAAAGAAAACGAGTCTTGGCTGCCGGACTATGCCCTTTATGTCGCGATCCGCTCGAAAAATAACGATAAATGCTGGGTCGACTGGGAGGACAAGGGCCTCAAAATGCACGAGCCGAAGGCTGTCGCCAAGGCCAAGACCGAACTGGCCGACGAGATTTTGTATCAGGAATTTGTTCAGTATGAGTTTTATTCCCAGTGGGAGTCCGTCAAAAAGGAGATCAACGAAACCGGCATCAAAATCATCGGCGATATGCCCTTTTATGTCGCCCAGGACAGCTCCGACGTCTGGGGCAACCGGGAGATGTTTGATCTGGACGCAGAGGGCAAACCCCGCCACATCGCCGGATGCCCGCCCGATTATTTTGCCGCAGACGGCCAGCTCTGGGGCCAGCCGATTTACAACTGGGCCTATATGAAAAAGGACGGCTACAGCTGGTGGTTAAAGCGCCTGGGCGCATCGCTGAACACTTACGACATGGTGCGCATTGACCATTTCCGCGCCTTCTCCTCCTACTGGTCGATTCCCGGCGGCGCAAGGACCGCCAAGGAAGGCGAGTGGGTCAAGGGCGCCGGCATGGACTTCTTTAAGGAGGTCAAAAAGACCTTCGGCGAGAACGCGCCGATCATCGCCGAAGACCTCGGCACGATCGACGACGACGTCATCAAGCTCAAAGAGGACACCGGCCTTCCGGGTATGCGGGTCATGCAGTTTGCCTTTATCGACAACTACGATAACCTCCATCTGCCGCACAATATCCCGAAAAACTCCCTTGCCTATACCGGCACCCACGACAACGACACCATGCTGGGCTGGCTGTATGCCGCATCGAACGAAAACCGCGACCGTGCTCTGCGTTACTGCGGCTTTGAGGGCGGCAACTGGGGCGAAGGCGGCTTCAAAGCGCCGGCCGTCCGTGCGATGATCCGCACCCTCTGGGCGTCTCCTGCCATGCTGGCGATCGTCCCGATTCAGGACCTCTGCGGCTACGGCAACGACTGCAAGATGAACCAGCCGGGCGTTCCTGCCGGCAACTGGGCGTTCCGCGTCACACAGGATGCCCTTGCCCAGCTCGACCGCAGCTGGCTGTTAAACCTCAACCGCACCTTCTACCGCAGCAGCATCTGATTGATCACGCGCCTGTTCCATCGGCAAAATGGAGCAGGCGCTTTTCTCTTTACCAAATCTTAATCATCCGCAAATTGCTTTTTCCCATCCGATTTGCTACAATAGAGTGGAAAACATCTGTACAGCCGGAGGGTTACCATGAAAACGATTCTGATTATCGACGACGACACCTATATCAGCCATATGCTCTCCGAGCTGCTCACCCGCGAAGGGTACCGTCCGCTCTGCGCCTATTCGGGCACGGAAGCGCTGCTTTTATTGGACAAAACAGTGCCCAATCTGGTGCTGCTCGACCTGATGCTGCCGGGACTGAGCGGGGAAGAGCTGCTGCCGAAGCTTTCCGGCCTTCCGGTCATTGTGGTCAGCGCCAAGGTCGATGTAAATGACAAGGTAAACCTGCTCCTTTCCGGCGCAGCGGATTATGTCACCAAGCCTTTTG
>CAMAJC010000141.1 GCA_945835425.1 uncultured Clostridia bacterium | reverse complement strand
GCACCGCGGTTTTTTCGATCACAAGGCCGTTCGAGCGCTTGGTGCGCTCCAGCACCCTTGCAGGGTCAGGCAGCGCCGCTACCTCCCGGATGCCGTCCGCCATACCGGCGATGCGGGAAGGGGTCAGCTGCAGACGGTCGAGCATGACCTCGGAAATGTGCCCTCTGGCCGCTTCCATGTCCCGCGCATTTTCGGCGAGGATTTCTGCTTCCGATGCGGTCAGCGCGTCCGCCATGGCGAGAAGGGCTGCGTTTTTTTCCTCTGTCCCGCAGGCCAAAAGCGCCGGTGCGGCAGCTTTCGCGTTTACAAGAATGTCTCTGGTCGTCATGGGATTCCTCCTTTACACCGCCGTCGGAGATACCCCGTAAAAACGGGTCCCGACCGGCTTTCCGTCGATGATATCGTAGAGCAGCTCCGGTTTTGCGCCGTTGGCAATGATCATGTCGATCCCCTCGGCGTTCACCATCGAAGCGGCTTTGAGTTTGGTCGCCATGCCGCCGGTGCCCAGGGACGAGCCTTCCCCACCGGCCAGGGCGATGATCTCCGGCGTCAGGGTGAGCACATCATGAATCAGCTGAGCCTTCGGGTCCTTGTGCGGGTCGGCAGTGTACAGGCCCTCGATGTCCGAGAGGAGCACCAGCAGGTCTGCCTGCACCGAAATGGCCACCAGGGCACCCATGGTATCGTTGTCGATCTCCAGTTCCTCGGTCGCGACGCTGTCGTTTTCGTTGATGACCGGCAGGGCGCCCAGCTGCAGCAGCCGGTTCATTGTGTTCTGGAAATTTAATCGGTGCTGCTCGTCCTGAATGTCCAGCACGGTCAGCAGAATCTGGGCAACCGTATGATTATATTCGGCAAATTCCTTGTTGTATGTATACATCAGCTCGCACTGGCCGACGGAAGCCGCCGCCTGTTTAGTCGGAATATCGTGCGGACGCTCCGGAAGGGAGAGCTTGCCGATGCCCATGCCGATGGCGCCGGACGAGACTAAAATGATCTGATGTCCTGCATTTTTCAGATCACTCAGCACCCGGCAGAGCTCCGCTACCCTGCGTATATTCAGCATACCGGTTGGGTGCGCCAGGGTGGACGTTCCGACTTTTACTACAATCTTCATGAATATTTATTCTCCTTTATCTGCATAAGTCCGGTTCTGTATGCGTACATCTATTATACGCGATGTTTGCAGAAAAGTAAAGGAAAACTTGCATAAATAACGAAAAAACACCTGCCAGGATTTTTCCCGGCAGGTGACTAGCGTATGTATTAGCCAAGTGTCTTTTCGAGGAAGTATCTCCACTGTTTCCGCCACCAGGGCCAGTCGTGGTTGACGTCAAAGCCCCAGTAATCGATCCAGGCAGGAATCCCTCTCTGGGTCAGGACGGTGTCCAGCTCTCTTGTGCCGACCAGCATCAGGTCTTCCCATGCGCCCTGTCCGACGCAGATGATGATTTTGGAGTGGCGGTACATCTCCATATAAGGATGATCGTCCGGCATCCCGCGCAGGCTATGAACCGGCGAGTTATAATAGGTCAGCTCATCAAAATAATCCGGGATCAGCAGCTGCGGATTGTAGATGCCGCTCATCGAAACGACTGTATCAAACAGGTCGGGACGGCGGAAGAAGAAGTTGGCCGCGTGGTAAGCGCCCATCGAGCAGCCGGTGACCATCATCTTCTGGCCGCTGCCGTTAATCTCCATCAGCCGCGGGTACAGCTCGTCGACGACGTAGTGGAACCACGCCTCCTGCATCTGCATCCGCCAGTGGGGATCGCCCCATTCGTTGGACCAGGTTTCCTTATCGATCGTGTCAAAGGAGAACAGCTGGATCCGGCCGGACTCGATATAATCCCGGCAGACCTCGACCATGCCGAAGTTCTCAAAGTCGAAATACCGTCCGTCCTGGGAAGGGACAGCCAGCACCGGTTTGCCGCCGGTACCGTAAACGATAAACTCCATGTCCCGGTTCAAGCAGTGGGAATACTCGCGATATACTCTTCTCTCCATCTAATTATACCTCGGCGTTGATATAATTGACGAAATCATCCAGTTCTTCCTGGGTAGCGACACGCGCGATATAGAACCGGTCGCCCATAGCGCCTGCCAGCGCCTTATCCAGCACGCCGGTCATCTTGATGCAGTCGCGGAAATGCTCCATGACCTCTTCATGGCTGTGGAGGTAGTGCTTTTCGTCTCTTCTGCCCACATGGACGCTGAAATATTTTTCCGGATGTTCGGGCAGAGTCAGGTGGTCGAAGCAGACCATGTCGGCCCAGCATTTATAGAAATCAGTGGAGCAGGCGTAGTTGATCATATCGGGAGCGAAGCCGCCGCAGGGACGCATATTGACTTCCAGACCGACGATGTCGCCCTTTTTGCCCAGACCGGGTTTATCCTCCAGCAGACGGAAGAATTCCAGATGGGTGCAGCGGCTGTGGACGCCGAACGCCTTGACGCAGGCACGGCCTGCAGCACGGACGTCGTCTGCGAGGTGTTTGACGATGTAGAAGCAGACCTGGCTGCGGTCGTTGACCGAGTCCATGATCGAAACGGGGGTGATGTTACCGGTCTCCAGCAGAGGAGTGCCGTGGGAGTCGAGAATCGAGTCGTAGGAGCAGACCATGCCGTTGACGAACTCTTCCATGATGTACTGGGTGTGCCAGCCGTTATGGTAGAAGTCTCTCAGCTCCTGCTCGTTTCTCAGCTTGTAGGTCGCGTTGGCGCCGACGCCGTTGTCCGGTTTGACGATGACCGGATAGCCGACTTCCTCAACGAATTTCAGGCCGTTTTCCAGAGTGTCGACCATGTGGTAACGGGCAGTGGGGATACCGGCTTTTGCGTAATAAGCCTTCATGGCAGATTTGTGTTTGATCTTCTCCATGTCGGCGGTCTTCTGACCGGAGGTGATGTTGAAGTCGGTGCGCAGAGCCGCGTCCAGTTCCAGCCAGTACTCGTTGTTGGATTCCAGCCAGTCGATCTTGCCGTACTTAAAGGTAAAGTACGCGACGGCTCTGAGCATCTCGTCGTAGTTTTCCATCGAGGAGACGCGGTAGTATTCGGTCAGCGCTTCCTTCAGCTCGGGGTTCAGCTCGTTATAGGGCGCGTCGCCGATGCCGAGGACGTTGGCGCCGTTTAATTTGAGCTGCTGGCAGAAGCGGTAGTAGTTGGTCGGGAAATGAGGGGAAATATAGATTACGTTCATATTCAGGATCCTTTCCTTTATTTTTTCCATTCATACGCCGGAAACAGGTCGGTCAACCACAGGCATGGTTAGGCAGTTTTATTGTATCACAGAATGTCCCACTTTGCAATCTATTTATTGATTTTGCAGGAACAAACCGCAAATATGCATTTTCGGTTTTGAGGGAAATCCTTCTCAGTTTTATCCTATATTCACCTGTATGCCGCATCAACTGTCCATTTTGCTTTATTGTATTAAGTTTATGCCGAATTTTATTTAGAATTTTCAGATTTTTTCCGATTTTATTTAAGTAATACAAATTTTGCTCTCATTCTTTTGGAATATGTGCAGAGTTCCAAAACTGCTTTTTTAGAAAATATTTTGCAGGATTTATTATTGACTTCCTGCAAATTTGCTGCTATAATCTGACCATCGGAACCAAAACAAATACAGATACGGAAAACAAAGGCGTTTGCGTGCGGGAAAAACTCCCGCTGCAGCGCCTTTTTCCTTTTCAAAGATGATGAGGAAAGCCCGGGTTCCGAAATAAAGGAGATTGATTGATATGAAAAAACTGAGCAAAGTTCTTGCAGTCCTCTGTGCCCTGATGATGACCGCCGGTCTCGCGTCCTGCGGCAGCTCCTCCGGTTCCTCCTCTTCCTCCGGCTCCTCCGCGGCGTCCGGCAGCGGCGATGTAATCGTCAAACACATCGGCACCGGTTCCTCGATGCCTCCCTTCTGCTCGCTGGACGACAACGGCGAGCTGCAGGGCTATGATATCGCCGTCATGAAGGAACTGGACGAAAGACTGACCCAGTACGAGTTCGATATCCAGTACATGGATTTCTCGGCGCTGATCGTTTCGCTGGATGCCGGGCAGCTGGACATGGTTTCCCACCAGCTGGTCAAGAGCGAGGCCAGAAAAGAAAAGTACCTCTTCCCGGAACAGTACTATTGCCTCTCCCCTATGAGCCTGGCGGTCAAGAGCGACAGCGATATCGCCACCATGGCGGACATGGCCGGCAAGAAGATCAACTCCAGCCCCACTTCCTATGAACACACGATGCTGACCGCCTGGAACGACGCCCATCCCGGAGAGGAGATGAACATCATCGCCGTCTCCGACCTGTCCACCGCCGACGGTTACAAGCAGGTTGCGTCCGGTCAGGTCGACGCGGCTCTGACCTACTCCTCCACCTTTGAAAATGTAAACGCCGAGCTGGGACTGGACCTCAAGCTGACCGACGTTGTCATGTGCGAGGATACCTACCAGATGTTCGGCGCCGATGAGCAGGAATTCTGCGACGCGGTCAATGAAGAACTGAAAAAGATGTTGGACGACGGGACCCTGAGCAAGCTGTCGGAGGAATACTTCGGGGAAGATATCTTTACCCTCTATTCCGATATGGTCGCCATCGTACCGGAAGACTGAGCATAACCGCAAACACAATCTGCCGTCCGGAGAGGGCGCTTCTTTCCGGACGGTTTAAGGGGGAAACAAAATGACCGATACCTTCCACCCCAGTTATATTCTGGAGTACATTCCAAAAATCCTGCAGGCCTTTCCGATGACCTTTTACATCCTGTTTATGTCGCTGGTGCTCTCGCTGCTGATCGGCGCGGTGTTCGCCTTTCTGTCCCTGTCGGGCAAAAAAGCGGCAGGCACAATCGCGAAAGGCTATGTTTCCTTTATGCGCGGCGTCCCGACCCTGATTCTGATTTTCCTTATCTATCTCGGCCTGCCGCAGGTCATGCGCAATTTCGGCGTTGACATGAGCGGCATTTCCCTTTCGACCTACATCATCGCCTGCCTTTCCCTTTCGGTCTCGGCCAACATGGCGGAAATGATGCGCAGCGCCTATCTCGCCATCGACAAAGGCCAGCGGGAAGCGGCCTATTCGGTCGGCATGAGTCCTGTCGTCGCGTTTTTCCGGATTATCTTCCCGCAGGCTCTCGGCGTCGCGATCCCGACACTGGGCAACAACATTATCATGCTGTTCAAGGAAACCTCTCTCGCGTTCACCATCGGCGTCATCGACATGATGGGCAAGGCCAGGGCTGTTTCCGCCGCCAACTACGGCGCCACCAAGCTGGAAGTATATATCGCCGCCGGCATCATCTTCTGGGCGCTCTGCTTTATTATGGAAAAGGGCACCAAGCTGGTCGAAAAGGCCTACACCAAGGGCCGCAAGGCATAAGGAGGAGTCAGTATGGATTTTGCATTTATCAAAGAAGCACTCCCGCAGGTCTTGGCGGCGATCCCCGTTACCTTTGAAATGGCTATTGTGGCAACGGTTTTCGGATGGATTTTCGGCCTGCTGATCGCGCTGGCGAGACGGAACAGGATTCCGGTTTTG
>CAMAJC010000140.1 GCA_945835425.1 uncultured Clostridia bacterium | reverse complement strand
CCGGAGATGGATACCGGATGCACCAAAAGATTTGCCAGCAGGGAGAAAGTGTGCTATAATATCCCCGTAAACCCATGCACAGCGACTTTAAGGAGAATCATTTCAATGAAACGATATATGTTAATCGCCCTCGCGGCTCTTTGCGGCCTGATGCTTATCTCCTGCGGGAAGGACAGCGCCGAATCTTCCGTTCCAGCAGAGGAGAGCATCGTATCCGAATCCTCGGAGGAATCCTCGTCCGAGCCGCCGGAAGAGTCCTCTGTTCCGGCCGAGGAGGAAGGCAGGCACGACGTCACCCTCTGCAACGGTCTCGGGCAGGATATCACCGCCCTGCGCATCCGCAGCGGAGACGGGGATTACTGGAGCTTTGAAATCCTCGCGGGAACCCTCTGGCAGGACGGCACCGCCATCTCCCTCACCCTCACCGAGGAGGAATGGGTTTTCACGCCCGCATGGGAAGCGGAAGTGACGCTGGCGGACGGAACGGTCACGGTCTACGGGGAACTGCCCCTGAGCGACGCTTCGATCGTCGAACTGACTCCCGATGGCATCAACAGCGAGGAATAAACACCACAAATATAAACGGCCAGGGTTTTTACCTTTGGCCGTTTTTTATGTTCAGTCATCATTGAAAGATAAGAGAGAATAGATAACAGATAATAATGAAGGTACACACATGCGGTACTCATTTCAATCATCCGGCGCAGCCGGATACCGTTTCTATTATCTATTCCATATTCTCTATTATCTGTTATCTTTATTTTCCCTTCTTATCTCCCGATGATCATCCTCCGCCAGAAATATTTCCAGCGTCCCATCTCCTCCTGCAGCCGCCGTTCCAGCGACCGGCTGAGGCGGCAGAGGGCTTTCAAATCCTCGTCGTCCGGCACTTTCATTGCAAAGCGGATTTGTTCCATCCGCTCGGCTTCTGCGCGGAACTGGGGGACACGGGCCGAGACCTTGTCCGCAAAGACGGAAAGGGTATCGTCCGGCGCAGGGGACAGCCCCATAAAGTTCAGCTGGGAAAGGATTTCCGCCCAGCACCGGTCTATCCGCGCCGGATAATTCGGATAGTGGCGCATCAGCCGCCGGTAGCGCTGATCGATGCCGCGTCTTTTTAGCAGCACCCTGACCCAGAGCGCCAGCAGAATCAGCAGGCATACACACGGCAAAACCAGTATCTTCCCCCAGGGCACCGGCGTTTCCTCCGGTTCAGGCTCCGGTGTCGGCGCCGGGATATCCTCGGGCATCTGCTCCGGTATTGCAGGCGGCGGCGCGGTTTCAGCCTCCGCTTCGATCACCGGTTCCGGCTCGTCCTGTGCAGCCGGTTCATACGGGTTCCAGCCGGTCGGGTCAAAGGCCACCCAGCCGATGCCGGAAAAATAAACCTCGCACCAGGCGTGGGCGGTGGCGTTGGTGGCGACATAAGGGTAGGCGGAGACGCGCTCGGGGTTTTCCTTCAGCCCGTAACCGGTCACATACCGGGAGGGAAGCCCTGCAGCGCGGGCCATAACTGCCATCGCCGTCGCGTAGTAGACGCAGTAGCCCTCTTTTTTATCCAGAAACTGCGCAACAAAATCCTCGCCCTCATCCGGATCGCCGGGCGTGAGGGTGTAGGTGCAGTTTTCGTGGAGCCACTCCTCCAGCGCCTTTGCCTTCAGATACGGGCTGTCGATGCCGTCGGTGATTTCCAGCGCCGTTTCGGCAACGCTGTCCGGCAGCGTCTCCGGCAATGCCAGATAAACCGCCGCAATCTCTTCCCACTGGGGATCGCGTACGCCGTCCAGCTCGCTCTCCAAAAGCTCCATATAATAATCAAAATCAGCCGACTCCCGGTTATAAACCGACGCCGTGACCGTGTACCGGCCGCCGGGACGAACACTTTCGCTGTACAACTCGCCCTGCAGGTTGAAGTACGGCTCGCTTTTGTCCAGGTCGTCGGACTGTATGGCCCGCAGGGAGCCTGCGGTGAAGTAACTGGCGGTGTGCAGGCCGGTGGAGATGGTGAGAGAGGTCTGCGTGGCCATCTTCTCGTAGATTCTCGCAGCTCTCCTGCCGCCGAGAGGGTACTTGACGCTGAAAACGTCGTTTCGCTTGCCGCGCCAGAAGATGCTGCGGTAACGGTAGCTCCCGAGCGTCCCGGTGTCGTACCAGCGCTCGCCGTCATAGGTGTTGTAGACCGCACCGGCCAGCAGGGTCGGCGTATCGGTCTTGACCCGCAGGACGATATCGTTGTTTGGATTGATGTCGCCGCCCAGCTTTTCGCCCAGCGGCATGAACCCCGACCGACCGATCGAGAAACCACTGCCGTCGGAGAGGCGCCCGTTGCCCTCGAGGTAGAGGTCGCCCACGTCCTGCACAAACTGCACAAGCCCTTTCCACTGCCAGCTGCCGTCCTTTTTGGGGATTATGAGCACTGAAAAGACCGCCGCCGCTGCCGCCAGCACCAGGGCGCAGAGCTGCATCAGCGAGACCGAGACCGTCTTTTCCCGGCCGAGCCGCTTCATAATGCTGCCGCCGCAGATGCGCGCAAGGCCGGTCAGGAGCGCGATACTGAGCAGGGCCAGCACCGCAATGAGGTGTTCGCTTTCGCTGATGTACAGCCACCCGGTCAGCACCCCGGAGCCGACGCAGGTAAGCAGGAAACTCACCGGGCAAAACAGCCGCCGGTAGTATAGCCAGATAAGCCCTGCCGGAAGAAACACGCTCACCAGCCGCACCAGCTCCAGCGCGCCGTTTTCGGAATAGGGTCGCAGCACCGGACAGCCGCTCTGCCACCAGGCAAAAAAGCCGGTCCAGTATTCCATCAGCCCTGTGTCCTGCAGGGCGAGATAATAGATAAAGAAAGCGGCAATCCCACCGCCGAGGAGAAGGGCAGGCCCGATCCACCAGCGCCTTGTTACACCCCACCAGATTACGAGCGCCGCCAGGACGTAAAGGGCGCTTTCCAAAAGCCCGACCGGATGACCAATCGAGGGCATCAACGCCAGCGACAGGGCGGTGCCGAGCAGCCACGCCGAACTGAGGTCGCGCAGTGCCGCCCATTTATCATCCGCAGCGGTTGCCCGTCCGCTTTCGCGCATTACAGCCTGCATCACATCGCCTCCAATTCTGCCCGGACGTTTCCGCCCGGTTCAATCCAGTGGGAGTGTACACCGGTCAAGTACATCGGACTGTCGCCGCACTGGAGCAGGGTGACGCCGGAAAAGCGCCCTTCCAGTTCCGTAAGCGTCTGGGCAAGCTCTCTGGTCGCGTTTCCGGTCAGCAGATAAAGATACCCGTTTTCCCCTTCCGGCAGGGTTTCCAGCGCACGGGTAAGTTTCTCTCCTGCATCATCCGTATCATCGACGCCCGCTTCGGCCAGCATCCGGTGGATTTTAGGGAAGGTGCGCAGATTTTCCGCTTCGGCTTCGCTGTCGTGGCCGGGCAGCGCCGAAACGCAGAGCACATGAACAGGATGCCCGGCTGTCACGCCCATCAGGGATAGGTCCGCCGCCGTCTCGCAGAGGGTGTCCATCCGGATGCGCCCGGCTTCGGTGTCCTTGTCCAAAATACAGTTATCCAGCAAAATGCAGACCGATTCCCGGCGCGGCGATTCATATTCCCGGGTGTAGAGCTTCCCCAGCTGGGCCGTTTTGACCCAGTGTACCCGCCGCATTGGGTCGCCCGGCATATATTCCCTTGCACCCATCGGCGCTTCACCGCTGTCGGAGAAGCGGGTGCGGCCCAGAGAAAGGTTCTTGCTGTCCCGCGGTATCCCCGGACTGCCCTCCGGCAGCTCGGCTCTGGGAAAGACGGTGATCTTCGGCAGCCGGTAGTAGGGGAGCAGCCGCATATCAAAGGTAAAGGGCAGCAGGCCGAAAAAGTCGGTGATCGTGATTTTGGTCATGCCCACCTCGTAAACGCCGCGGTAAGGCAGGGTCATCGGGACGGTGAAGGAGCAGCTGCCGAAGGGCGCCAGGCTCATCCGCAGCACCGTCCGGTCGTCTGGGCAGACCGTCTCCATCCGAATCTCCATCATCGAGAGCGGGAACGGCTTTTCGTTGATAATCGAGAGGTTTATCCGCACCAGCTCGCCTTTTCCGGCTTCTCCGGCCGAAAGGGTCTGGGTGAAGCGGAAGGTGTAGACGGTCCACAGGTCGGCCGCGAGAATCAGCAGCACCGTAAATAACTGAATAAAAAAGAGAAAATACCACAGCCGCAGCCCGCTGTACAGCCCTGCCGCCAGAAAGACCGGCATCGCGCCGTAGTACAGCCCGCGCACCCATTTTTCCGCGCCGGTTTTATGTGTTTTCTTCATTTACTGCACCGCCGGGACGCGGATTTTCCGCATCAGGTCGCTGAGTATCTCCTCCGGGGTCATCCGGCCGAGAACCGCCTGCCGGCTCAGAACCAGCCGGTGGCAGAGCACTTTTTTCGCCAGCGCCTGCACATCGTCCGGCAGAGTGTAGCTGCGGCCATTTAACATCGCCCGGGCCATCGACGCTTTCATCAGGGCGATGCTGCCGCGCGGACTGACCCCGAGGTCGATCAGCTGGCTTTTGCGGGTCGCCGCGACGATCTCGATGATGTACTCCATGACCGGACGGGCACAGGTGACGCTCTCCAATTCTCTGCGCAGGGCGAGAATCTCCTCAGCCGACGCGACCGGGCCGATCTCGGGCGAAGAACCTCTGAACCGCGAGAGGATCTGCAGCTCTTCTCCGGCGTCCGGGTAGCCGAGACTGATCCGCATCAGGAACCGGTCGAGTTGGGCCTCCGGCAGCGGGAAGGTGCCGGTCTGCTCCACCGGGTTTTCGGTGGCCAGGACGATGAACGGCTGCGGGACAGGGTAGCTTTCGCCGTCGATCGTGACCCGGCTTTCCTGCATGACCTCGAGGAGAGCGGACTGGGTCTTGGGACTGGTGCGGTTTAATTCGTCCGCCAACACCAGCTGCGCCATGACCGCGCCCGGAGAGACTTCCTTTTCGCCGGTTTTGAGGTTATACAGAGAATACCCCACGACGTCCGAGGGCAGCAGGTCGGGCGTGAACTGAATCCGCTTGAAGGAGCAGTCGAGGCTCTTTGCCAGCGCCTGCACCAGGGTCGTTTTGCCCAGTCCCGGCACGTCTTCGATGAGGATATGACCGCCGCAAATCAGCGCGATTAAGATCATCTCCACCGCGTCCTCTTTTCCGACGATTACTTTTCCGATATTCTCCCGAATCCGCTCGGGCAGCGTGTTTGTTTTTTCCATGATGATCTCCTTTCCCGCTTTTTGAAAAAAGCGGGGCAAAAACTTTCTTGTTCGCCGCGGCCTGGGTGACACGCGGGGTAACTGAGCGAGACTGTTCGTCAGGCTCACAGTCTTCGGATTTTCGTTCACGCACGACGGTATTTTGAACGCACATGTTACCCGTCTTAATGACAAAGGTTTGGGGTCCAGCCCTTTTTCCAAAGGGCTGGCAGAGTCCAGAGACAGAGTCTCTGGTCGCTCTCCGCAGAGAGCGAAATCCCCTTTCTGCATCGGTTTGGACGCAGTCCAAATCGGTGCAGATTATG
>CAMAJC010000139.1 GCA_945835425.1 uncultured Clostridia bacterium | reverse complement strand
GTCCATTCTCTCGACGAGCGGGAATTCACCCGCACCCTCTGGCAGATGTGCACCGAATGTCTGGTCGTATTCCCGGATGGCGTCGGCGTACTGCCCTGGATGCTCTGCGGCAATGACGAGATCGGCATCGCCACTGCTGAGAAGATGAAGGAATTCCGTCTCTGCGTCTGGGGGATGCACGGCATCTTCGGCACCGGCAAGACCATCGACGAGACCTTCGGCCTGATCGAAACGGTCGAAAAGGCCGCTGAGATCTACATCAAGATCATGAACAAGCCCATCCTCCAGACCATCACCGACGAACAGCTCTGGATCCTCGCAAAAGCTTTCGGCGTCACCCCCAGAGCCGGTTATCTGGCTGAATAATCGCAGTCTCCTGTTTCTCTTTCAAATGAAAAGGCTCTCTTAATTTTAGAGGGCCTTTTCGGTATATTTAGTGAATAATGAATAGTGAAGAATGAATAATGAATAATTGCGGTGTCCGGCGATTCGCCGGACGATTGAATGATGGCTGCTTCTCTCGGCAGCTGGCATGATTACATAAATTTCACTATTCGAATTGCCTGCTCTGTTACGGGCGGATCAGAGCCCACGCTCCTACAAAGTTGCGTTTCAGTAAAATCACGCACAATCTGCCCGGCGCGTTCGTCCAGGCTGGTTAAGCACAAACGAGCCCGTCGGTACGCGGGCGAACATCGCGAACAAGAAAGTTTTGGTTCCGCTTTTTCAAAAGCGGAGCGAGGCCGTCGGTACGCGGGCGAACATCGCGAACAGGAAAGTTTTTGCCCAGCTTTTTTCAAAAAGCTGGAGAAAGGATGGAATAGTATGGCTGAACAAAAAGAAATGATGGAATATTTTGAGACGCTGAAAAAAGAGCGGTTTGCGACATGGGAGAAGATGTTTGATGAGCTGGCGGCCAGAGGGAATGTGGAGATCGTCGACCTCTGGGACGGGAAATGCCCGGGATTTGACCCGGCTTATGAGCAGAAGATGCCGCGGCTTGCGGTCTATCCGGCCCATGAAGGGAAACCGACCGGTAGCTTTATCATCGCGGCTGGCGGCGCACATATGTTCAAGAGCTATAACGAGGCGATGCCGGTCGCGGATTATTTCTACGCAAAAGGCTTCCATGTAGCCATCATTGACTACCGGGTCAATCCGTACACCGAGGATGATTCCTGCGCGGACGGCTGCAGGGCAGTGCGTTACCTGCGGGCCAATGCCGACAAATACAACATCCTTCCCGACAAGATCGCGTTCGGCGGCTTTTCGGCAGGCGGTATGCTGACCGGTCAGGTCGCGACCCGCTTTGACGCAGGCAATCCTGACGCGGAGGATCCGGTTGAGCGGGTTTCTTCCCGGCCGGATGCTGCGCTGCAGCTGTACGGCTCCTTTGACGGCTTTGAGAGCGCCCTCATGGTCGGTTCGCTCGGCTATCAGACCGCTGTACAGCAGTCAAAGGCCGCAAAATCGATCGTTCTCGGCGTCAAGTCCGATTGCCCGCCCTTTTTCCTGATGGAGACCTCCGCGGACGATCCGCGCTCGGTCCTGCAGATGGGGACAGCCCTTGCAAACTACGGTGTGCCCTTCGTCGTCCATATCTTCCAGGGCGGCCAGCACGGCCAGGGTCTTTATAACGGCGAATATGAGGTCGAAAATGTCCCCCATACGGCGCGCTGGGCGGAACTGGCGGCAGAATGGCTGGAAGATTTAGGATTCCTCGGCTGATAATAATTAAACGAAACCGCAGGAGACGCAGCGCCGCCCTGCGGTTTTTCAAAATCTGTAACGCCCTTGCCTTTTACCTGTTTAAATAGTAAAATAAAGAAAAGGGAAGGAGTGGACAGGATGATCAAGATGATTACCTCGGATATGGACGGGACGCTGCTGGCGGGAACGGATTGGGCGACAAGACGGCTGCCGCTGGATTTCGGTGAGGTGCTGGACGAGCTGGACAAGCGCGGCATCCATTTCCTCGCGGCCAGCGGACGCACCTATCCGTCGGTGCGCGGGAATTTCGGCGAGTATGCCGACCGGATCGACTATATCTGCGACAACGGCGGCTGCCTGGTCCATCAGGGCAAGGTGGTTCACCGGGAGATTGTTCCCCATGAAGCGGTGCTGAAGCTGCTGGATTTCACCGCCGGGATTCCTGATTGCCATGTCTCCCTCTGCTCGGAGCGCGGCACCTTCAAGGACTTCGACGAACAGTGGCCGGGTGCGAAAAAAGACCGGTTCTGCACCTTTATCGTCCCGGATCTGCGGGAAGTGAACGAACCGCTGACAAAAATGGTGCTGGCGGGCAATATCAACGCCTTTGAACTGAAGACAAAGCTGGAAGCAGTCCTCGGGGACGAGTTGACTTTCCTGACGTCCGGGCGCCATTTTATCGACATTATGAAAAAAGGCGTCGACAAGGGCAGCGGCATCCGCTTTTTCCGGAATCTTTGGGGCATCCAGCGGGACGAGTGCATGTCCTTCGGGGACGAGTACAACGATATCGAGCAGTTTGATGAGAGCGGGTGGAGCTTTGCCATGGGCAATGCTTCCGACGTGATCAAATCCCACGCGCGCTTTGTCGCCGACACCAATGAAAACGACGGCGTCACCAAGGCAATCTGGAAATACGCCCTGGGACGCGAATGAGAAAACAGGGGACGCGGGAAGCTGCGTCCTCTATAAAAATATAGTTTACCCTCTTTACAGACGGAAGATTTTCTGTTATCATAAAATTATGGGCGCGGAGTGTCTTCCGAACAGTCCGTGCTCGTGAACATAAATACTATATCATCTTATTATACCGCAGGAGGAGAGCATTATGCTGGAAAAACTCAAACAGGAGGTCTGTAAGGCAAACCTGGAACTGCCGAAGTACGGCCTCATCACCTTTACCTGGGGAAACGTCAGCGGCATTGACCGGGAGCGTGGTCTGGTCGTCATCAAGCCGTCCGGTGTCGAGTACGACGGAATGAAACCGGAGGACATGGTCGTCGTCGACCTGCAGACCGGCAAGGTCGTCGAGGGCGATCTGAACCCTTCTTCCGATACGCCGACCCATCTGGAGCTGTACCGCAATTTCCCGAACATCCAGGGCGTTGTCCATACCCATTCCCGCTGGGCAACGATTTTTGCACAGGCTGGCCGCGGCATTCCGGCCTACGGCACGACCCAAGGCGACTATTTCTACGGGGAAATCCCCTGCACCCGCGCTATGACCGACGAGGAGATCAAAGGCGAATATGAGCTGAACACCGGCAAGGTCATCGTCGAGACCTTTGCAGGCAGGAACCCCGACGATATGCCGGCGGTGCTGGTCAAGAGCCACGGTCCCTTTACCTGGGGGACTTCGCCGGAAAACGCGGTGCATAACGCCGTCGTGCTGGAAGAGGTCGCCATGATGGCGCTGCACACCGAGATGCTGGGCAACACTACACCGATGCAGCAGACCCTGCTGGACAAGCATTACCTCCGCAAACACGGCGCCAACGCCTACTACGGGCAGAAAAAATAAGCAAGAAGCGGGAGAATCCGAAAATCGGGTTCTCCCGTTTTGCATAAGTGGCGGCCAGCCCTTGCGTTTTTACGTCTATTGCGGTATACTGAATATAACAGCGGATAATTTCCGCCATCTATATTTCAATAAAGGAAGCTATATGTATGAATACTTTTGACCGCGATTATATGATGCAGCAGCTGACAAACCTTTTGGCTATCGACTCGACTTCCGGCCAGTACCGGGAAATTCAGGACTATACGGCGAATGAAATGAAAAAGCTGGGCTATGAGCCGGTGACCCTCCGCAAGGGCGGCGTCTACTGCGACCTGGGCGGAGAAGGGAACTCCCTTTGCATCCTCTCCCATCTGGACGATATCGGTCTGATGGTGCGGCACATTTTCCCGAACGGTACCCTGAAGGTCGTGCCGGTCGGCGGTCTGCGTGCCTGCGCTGCGGAGCATGAAAACGTCCGCGTCCATTCCCGCGGCGGCGTTTATACGGGCACCGTCCAGAGAATCCAGTCCTGCGTCCATGTCACCCCGGCAGATGTTTATAACGCCGCTGCCGATTACGACAAGAATATCTGCATCGTTCTGGACGAGGATGTTCATTCGGCTGCGGATGTCCGCGCCCTGGGCATCCGGGTCGGCGACCTGATCGCGCTGGATTCTCACCTGACCCTGGCAGGGGACTTTATCAAATCCCGCTTTATCGACGACAAGGCCTGTTCGGCGGTGCTGCTGACCCTGATGAAATACATGAGCGACAACCACATCACCCCTGCCCGCAACGTCACCGCCTATTTCACCTTCTTTGAGGAGATTCTCCACGGCGGCAGCTGGATTCCGCCCCAGACCGAGGACCTCATTGCACTGGATATCGCGCCGGTCGGCCCGGAACAGACCTCCGATGAGCATAAGGCGACGATTTTCGCGAAGGACTCCCGTTTCCCGTATAACATTGAGCTGACCAATGAACTGGTCGACGCGGCAGAAAAAGCGGGCATCGACTATGAGATCGACGTTTTCACTCCCGGCTACGGCACCGACTGCGACCCGGCTCTGCAGGCCGGATATGACGTCCGGCACGCCGCCATCGGGCATGGCTGCCTTGCTTCCCATGGCTATGAGCGCACCCACATCGATTCGCTGGTGCAGATGTATGGGCTTTTAAAAGCGTACGTTTTAGGAGAATAATGCCGTAGGAGCGTGGAACATGATCACCAAAGACGAATTTATCGCGCTGTATCAGGAGCATATCACCAGACGGGGTGCGGACAAGCTGCTGGACTGGATGGGAAAAGCCGACTTTTTCACGGCGCCTGCGTCCACCCGCTACCATCTGGCCTGCGCAGGCGGGCTGATGGAGCACAGCGCCCATGTCTATAACCGGCTGCGGCAGCTGGCCATGGCCGAATATCCGGAAGGGTGTCCCTATTCCGAGGAAACCCTTGCGGTCTGCGGCCTGCTCCACGACCTGTGCAAGGTGAATTTCTATAAAGAGGACACCCGCAACGTCAAGGAAAACGGCGTCTGGGTGCAGAAGCCTTACTACACGGTCGACGAGCAGCTGCCCTACGGCCATGGTGAAAAGAGCGTTTTTATCATCGAGCGGTTTATGCGGCTGTCGCTGGAGGAGGCCATCGCCATCCGGTTCCATATGGGCGGCTTTGACGCACGACCCGGAGACAACAGCGTTTCGGTGGCCTTTGAGCGGTATCCGCTGGCCATTCTGCTCCATCTGGCCGACCTGCAGGCCAGCTATCTGGACGAAGCAAGGGGAATTTGAATAAGAGTGGAGTGTGAAGAGTGAAGAGTGGAGTGAATGTGTGCCGCAGATCGCGGCACGATTTAATTGCATGGATGCACGCACGGCAAAATACGATTATCTTACATTCAGCACCGCTCGGATTGAAAACAGATAGGTTCTCACCTAAGCCAAACATTATATTATTTAGCTGTATGCGAGAACAGAGCTTTCCGTGTTCGTCTCTTTTCCTTAGGAGAACGGTGTTATTCAATTGCGGCGCGACCCGCGCCGCTCCATCACTTCACTCTCCACTCTCCACTCTTCACTCTCCACTCTTCACTCTCCACTCTTCACTCTCCACTCTTCACTCTCCACTC
>CAMAJC010000138.1 GCA_945835425.1 uncultured Clostridia bacterium | reverse complement strand
CTTACCCCTTCTGCTCCTTTTCAAACAGCCACCAGGAATAAACCGAACCGGCCGCGCAGCCAACCAGCAGCAAAATCACGCCGATCGTCGCCGCCCAGCCTGTAAAGAATCCGCATACCATCATCACCAGTCCCGACAGAACGAACACAAATCCGCATACCCGGTGGGTCTTTTTCCAGACCGATTCGCTGGCCAGCGTCCAGGGCGTCCGGATGCCGAAGGTGTAGTTGAAGCGGATGCGCGGCATCTGGTTGCCGAGCAGGACGAAAATCAGCCCGAGCAGCAGATTCAGCATGAGTCCGACCGGTATCTCAATCCCCAGTCCGCCCAGCGGAACCATCCAGCTGACGCCGCCCATAAACACCGTCATCAAGACGGCGAACATCTGGTAAACGCCTGCGTGTTTCTCATAATTTTCTCTTTTCGGGTCAATTTTGGGAATCACGATAAAAAGCAGCAGCATAAGAAGCGGCAGCAGCGCCATCAGCAGCGCCGCGCCTTTTCCTGCCCAGCCGTCGATCTCGTTATTCGCGTTCCAGTGGACCGGCACCTGTTCCGGCAGACGGGGATAGATGATCAGCTGCCCGATAAAGGACGCCGCGCAAAACGCCAGCAGCGCCCAGATCACTTTTTTATTCATACTCATTCCTCCCCGCGGCTTTTTCCGACGCCGCCCAAATCATAAAACCACTGGATCAGCTGCTCCAGGACGGTGGTGTTTAAGCTGTAGCGGATGAACTGCCCTTCCCGTTCGTCCTCGATCAGCCCGGCAGTTTTCAGGATGCTGAGGTGGTGGCTGACAGACGGCTTGGTCATATCAAAGTGGTCGGCGATCTCTCCGGCTGTCAGGTCCCCTTCGCCCAAAAGGCGCAGGATCTCCCGTCTGGTCGGGTCCGCCAGGGCGCGGAACGCGTCTCCCATTTTTCGCACCTCCAGTTTTTGATATTTAGACTATTTTCTAAATATAGTATAACCCAATCCATGGGGGTTGTCAACATGCAAACTCATGCGTCCTTTTTGCATATCCGCCTGTAAATATATAGCAAAATAATGACCGCACAGAGCAGCTGCCCGAGCCGCGTGAGCCAGCGCAGGACCGTGAGCAGAATCGTGCTCTTCGCCGTAAAGATCAGTTCCCCATCGGGCAGGGCGTCGCCGTGATAGATATACCGGCAGGGTCCGGCCGGAATAAAACAGAGACTGCTGTCCGCCAGAACAGGCGCTTTCGGTGACAGCCGCAGATCGATGGTAATATTCTCAAAAGAACCCCAATACTGTGCAGGAGAAAGGTAATAATAAAAGGTATAACGGGTTTCTGTCGGAATACGGGAAAAAATTCTTTCTTCCATAAAAGCCTCCGTCACCGTTTGGAGCTGCAGCTTCGCCGTTTCGCCGGGCTGCAGTTCCAGTTCAAAGGCCAGGAGCCGGATTCCGGTACTGTCATTTCCCTGTACATAATCCTTCCACACATTTTCCGGGACGCAGTTTTCCAAAAGCTGCGAAGGAGTGAGGCCATCCAGAATCTTCTGCTCAGAAAAATCCGCCTGATAGGCTGTAACCGGCAGCGGCTCGCCGTCCAGCAAAACGGCCTGTTCATCCATCGTCTGCTGGCGGCGCGTCAAAACCACCGGAAAAACCGCCGGAAATGTACAGACTGCATCGGTCGGGTTGTACAATGCATAAACCGCCGTAACCGTACTCTCTGCCGTATAACCGGCTTTGCGGGGATTGACGCGGAAGGTCAGCCGCTCGCGCTTTACCTGAACCGGACAGCCCTCGGCTACCCGCAGTTCATTGCCGCTGGTTCCTTCCCACCTGCTGGGAAGCGTGTTTGCCCAGACCGCCTGCGGCAGAGCAAAGCAGAGAATGGCCATCCAAAACAGGGCCAGAAGCTTTTTCATCACGGCACACTCCTCCTCATGCATCCTCAAAATTTCGTTTCCGGCGCCTTCAGGCAGTCCATAAACAAAACGCCGGAAACAGGCGTCCCCATTCCCGGCAGTTTTATTTTATCAGCAGTGCCCCAGAGCGGTGCTCTCGCAGTCGTCGCCGCAATCGCCGCAGTTATCGGCTGCCGCGCCGTCGTCGAGACCTTCGGCTGCCAGCGCCGCCTTGATCATGATGGCGCATTCCAGCCGCTTTTTCTCAAACTCGCAGCTGAGGTTAAAGGGCTTCAGCACGTCGCCCGCATACTCGAGGTTATTGGCGTTGCAGCCGCCGGAGCAGTAAAACTTCGCCCAGCAGTCCTTGCAGCCTTCTTTTGCATAGACATTGGCACGGGCAAAATACGCCTTCATATCGGTGTCGAATTTCTCCGGCTCATAGACATTGCCCATCTTCCATTCGTCCTTGCCGACGAACTGGTGGCAGGGATAGACGTCGCCGTCCGCCGAAACCGCCACATACTCGTTGCCGCAGCCGCAGCCGCGCAGCCGCTTGATGGCGCAGGGACCCTGATCCAGGTCGATCATGAAGTGGAAATAGTTAAAGAACTTGCCGTTTTTGCGGTATTCGATGATCTTTTTCGCCAGCCGCTCGTACTCGGCATTTACCGCCGGGATATCGGCCTCCGTCAGGGCGTAGTCGACGCTGGGATCGGTGACGACCGGTTCCATTGAAATCTGGTCGAAGCCGAGCGCGTCATAGTAATGCAGCACATCTTCGCCGAAATCGAGGTTGCGTTTGGTGAAAGTGCCGCGGACATAGTATTCCTTGTCGCCGCGGGCTTTCGCGAACTTCTGGAATTTGGGGACAATCGAGTCGTAGGAACCGCTGCCGTCGACACGGACGCGGAAATAGTCGTTGACCTCTTTGCGGCCGTCGAGGGAGAGGACGACGTTGTGCATCTCCTTGTTCATGTACTCGATCTTGTCGTCGGTCAGCTGTACGCCGTTGGTGGTGACGGTGAAGAGGAAGTGCTTGTCGTGGAGCTTTTCCTGCTCGCGGGCATAGGCGACCGTCTGCTTGACGACCTCCCAGTTCATCAGCGGTTCGCCGCCGAAGAAGTCGAGATTCAGGTTGCGGCGCTTGCCGGACTTTTCGATCAGAAAATCGATTGCCTTTTTCGCCGTCTCAAAGCTCATCATTGCCCGGTGTCCGCCGTAGTCGCCGGTGCAGGCAAAGCAGTATTTGCACCGCAGCTGGCAGTCCTGCGCGACCAGCAGGCACATGGCCTTGACCGGAGAAGAAACCATCTTGTCGGCGAACTGGGCGTAATCGTCCTCGGAGAAGAGGATGCCGTCCTTGTACATGCTGTAAAGCTCGCCGTAAGCTTCGGTCAGCTGCTGGAGAGAAAACTCACCGGAAAGCTTCTGCAGGATCTCTGCGGGACACTGCTCGCTCATAGGCGGCGTGATGTAATCCAGCAGCCGGTAAGCCGCGTCATCGACCACCGATACGCCGCCGCTGTGGACGTCCAGCACGATGTTAAAACCGTTGAGGCTGTATTTATGAATCATGGAAGGGCTCCTTTTGTGTCGTTCTATTTATAAACCATGAACAGTTGCCGGGATTCCCGGCTGGAACTGAAAAAACAAACGAAAACCCCGCCATTGGCGGGGCCGGTTTCCCGAAACGATACGGGGACTTATTTATCCTCGTGCTCGCATTTCTGGTTGGCAACGGTGCAGGAAGTCTTGCAGGCAGACTGGCAGGAAGCCTGGCACTCGCCGCAGCCGCCTTTTGCAGCGGACTCTTTCAGATTGCTCTTGTTGAGAGACTGAATGTGTTTCATAAGAAACGCTCCTTTACTATAGAAATTTTCAGAAAGCTCCTTTGCGCGGGCGCACCCGTGCATGAGCCTTTCCCGGCTTATAATTTCGTCTTTTCCGCATGGGCAGCATTGCGCCCAGCATACCGCTCACCAGCATGACGCCGCCTCTGACCAGCTCGGAAAGGGCATACTCCCGCAGCAGAATCAGCAGCACCAGCCACAAAAGCATCGCCGCCGCCAATCCGCAGAGAAGCTTTCCTTCCTTTGCAAAGGCCGCAGCAAACAGCCCGGCCGCAAAAGCGCCGCACGCTACCGGAAGCCAGACCATAAACGCATACCCGCTTAAGGAAATCTCCAGCTTTACCGCCGCCGCAGCACCCAGCAGCATCGCCGCCGCCATTGCCGCAGCGCCGGCCAACAGCCCCGTAAGGGCAGGGAAAAGACACGCTTTGACCATGGTTTTCTGCATATGCCCACCTCATTTCCGGGAAACCAGAAGATTCCCAAAGATGGTACAGAATATGCGGCAACCGGTCAAATCAGACGTTATGAATCAAACGTCGTCGTGGATGGTCTCGCAGGACTGGACAGCCCAGCGTTTGATCCGCATCTTGGTGTTGTTGCTGCCGGTCTCGATCAGCAGGGTGTCTTCCCGCAGGGAAACGACGCGGCCGACAATACCGCCGGCGGTGACGATCTCGTCGCCGACCTGCAGGCTGTTGCGCATCTTGGTAACTTCTTTCTCTTTCTTTTTCTGCGGACGGATCAGCATAAAATACATGATGACGATGACCAGAACCAGCGGGAGCATCGAAACGATGATCGAAACGACGCTTTCCGAACCGGTCGCGGCCGTCATCAGTGCAGCAGTAGAAATCATGGGTTTTCCTCCAAAATTTTGTAGTTTTCAGGCAGGCAGGATTCCTCTCTGTGTCCGGAATACCCCATCCTGTATCTTTCCTTATTATACATGACAATCCCGTTTCGCGCAAGGGGGTAAACTTTATTTTTCAAAAAAACCGAATATTTTTCAAAATATCACCGTTTTGTATGCAGCTTTTGGTTTTCCGTTTTGATCAGATACCCCTCCTGTACGGCGGCAATGGTGGCAGCCGCGCAGATAAAGCCTGCGCTGGACTTTATATCGACAGCAGATACCATACATAAAACATAGGGGAAAAGGCAGGAACGAACAGTATGCATAAACTAAACAGGATGCGGCTTGCCGTTATACAGTTTGCTATGTACGTTTTCAAGGGAGCGTCACTCCGCCTTGACGCTGGAAGAAGGGCAGAAATGGTTCATCGGGCATTTATCGCACATCGCCTTCCGCGCCGTACAGACATCTCTTCCGAACAGCACCAGCCGGTGGCAGAAATCGCCGCCCTCCATCGGCGGAACGATCTCCCGCAGCTGCCGCTCGACCTTGGCCGGGTCCTTCCCTTCCGACAGCCCCAGCCGTCCGCAGATGCGGATGCAGTGGGTGTCGGTGACGATGCAGGGCTTGTGGAAGACGTCGCCCAGCACCAGATTGGCCGTCTTGCGGCCGATACCGGGCAGGGAGGTCAGCGCTTCCATCGTATCGGGCACCTGGCCGTTATAGTCCCGGACAAGGGTCTGGGCCAGAGCCTTGACGTCCCGCGCTTTGGTGTGGAACAGGCCGCAGGGATGGATGATCTCCTCCAAATCCTCGATCGGCGCATCTGCCAGCGCCTCCAGGGTCGGGTATTTGCCGTACAGCACCTCGGTCACCATATTGACCCGCTTGTCGGTGCACTGGGCGGAAAGCCGGGTCGAAATCAGCAGCTCATAGGGTTTTTCGTATTCCAGCGAACAGATCGCGTCCGGGTACAGCCCTTTCAGCGCCTCGATCGCCGCCAGCGCCCGTTCTTTTCTATCCATGTAATCCACACTCCTT
>CAMAJC010000137.1 GCA_945835425.1 uncultured Clostridia bacterium | reverse complement strand
AAGCCCTTCCAAACGGGAACGGGAGTTTTTCACTCCGGTCCGCGACGAGGACGGCAGGGTCATCGGCTATTTTGAGCGGCACGAGGATTACTGGGAACTGTAACAGAAAACACTGACAGGGGACGAACGTGGAAAAGGGAAACTGGTTTCCTGCCTGTATCGGGCAGGAAGGGAAAGGGATGCTGACCGGCAGCAGGCTGAAGCTGATTGCGATTGTCTGTATGCTGATCGACCATATCGCCTGGGGTTTTGTGCCGACGGCGTCGGTGCCGGGCGCTCTCATGCACACGGTCGGACGGATTACCGCGCCGGTCATGTGCTTTATGCTGACGGAAGGGTACCGCCATACCCATGATTTTAAGCGCTACGCATTGCGGCTCATGATTTTCGCCGCGGTCTCCTATCTGCCGTTTATTTATTTTCAGTACGGGTGCTGGACATTTGATAACGCCCTGACGCTGAACATGATTTATACGCTGTTTCTCTGCCTGCTGGGACTCTGGGCGGACGAGCATTTAAAGGACGCAGACCGCACGATTGCCCTGTTTGTCCTCGGATTTTTGTCGCTGGTGGGCGACTGGCCGGTGGCAGCGCTCATGTTTACCCTGAACTTTTCCCGCAACCGGAGCGACCGGAAACGGCTTACCTATGTATTTACGGTCATCTCGGCGGTTTTTACGGCGGTGATGGTGTACAGCTGCTGGATACAGGGTCTGAAACTCGGCAGGGCGCTTCTTTGCAGTCTGCCGGAGATGGGTACGCTCCTTGCCCTGCCGCTGCTCGACCGGTATAACGGGCAGAAAGGGAAGAATGTCGGCGGCAAGTGGCTGTTTTACTGGTTTTATCCGGTGCATCTGGCGATACTGGGACTGATCAGATTCGTGCTGTAAGGGGTCTTTACATGGAACGGATTTATATTGCCGAATACCTCTCCTATTGGAAGGCGACGGAAGCGCCCTTGTCCGCCGATGTGGGCGTGATTGAGGGAGCGAGCGGCGTCTGGCTGTATGATGTGGGAAACAGTGAGGAGACGGCGGCGGAGATCAATGCGCTGCCTGGCAGGAAAAATATCGTCCTGTCCCATTTTCATCCCGACCATATCGGAAATCTTCCGAAAATCCGGTATGACGCGCTCTATCAGGGAGCCAACACCCTGCGCTATACGGGAGCCGGGACGGCGGTGACAGCGGATATTTATCTTCAGGACGGCGTGCAGCTCCACCTCTTCCCTCTCCCATCCAGCCATGCAAAAGGGTCGCTGGGTCTTGAGGTGAACGAAACATACGCTTTTTTAGGCGACGGCGCTTATTCGACGAGGAAGGCAGGGAGACGCGTCTATAACGCCGGGCTGCTGCTGGAGCAGATCCGGGTGCTGCGCGGACTGAAAGCGCGTTGGTTTCTGCTTAGCCATGATGCGGAGTTTGTCCGCAGCCGGGAAGAAGTGCTGTCCCAGCTGGAGGCTATCTACAAAATGCGCAGTCCAAAAGAGTCTTATATTGTTTTGAGCGAAACGGATGACGAGGAATAAAGATGAATAAAGCAGAAATGCTGGAGACAGTCCGGGATTTTGTTGCGGCGCATCTGGGCTGTACAGCGGACGATCTGATAAAAGAGGGAACGGTTTTTGTCCCCAATATGACCGCGGCTGCGCCTTTTCTGGAAGTCGCGACCATGGGAAAAGCGGTGATCGTTTCGGCGTCGCCGGAGCTGCTGCCGGGAGCGAAAAAGCTGCTGCAAGGAAAAAACCGGGATGAGATATTCGAGTGCCCTTTTGTCTATGGACAGTCGATCTATTATCTGCCCGATCTGCGGGAAATTAAGCGCCTGCCGCTGCCGGACGGGTATGATTACCGGCTGCTGCAGGGCAGGGAGGTTTATGAACTGCGCGGCATCACAGGCTTTGAAAATTCGCTGGCTTTTGATGAAAACGGGCAGATACCGACCCGCATCGTGTTTTATGCGGTGAAGGACGGGGAAATCGCCGGGCTGGCCGGAGCGTCTTTTGAAAGCGAAAAGATGTGGGAGGTCGGGGTCGATGTAAAGCCGGCGTTCCGGCAGGGCGGCCTTGCGGCGGCGCTGGTCAGCCATCTGACCATGACTATATTGGAACAGGGCGTCATCCCCTTTTACTGCGCCTCAGTGACCAATATCGGTTCGCAGGCGGTCGCCCACCGGAGCGGGTTTATCCCTGCCTGGGTCAGCAGCTACCGGACGATTCTCGACGGCAGCTCAGCCTATGGGGATGTTTTACAGGGCCTGAAATTATGAGACAGGAGAAAGGTTTATGCGGATACTGACTGCGGGACAGATGAAAATTGCCGAGAGGATGGCGGTGGACAATGGCACATCCTATGAACGGCTGATGGAAAACGCCGGTTGCGGCGCGGCAGAGCGTATTTTGCAGTGCTTTTTCCAGACAGATGGGGAACAGCTGCCGGGTAACAATGTGCTGGTGCTGCTGGGAAAAGGCAACAACGGCGGCGACGGGCTGGTGATCGCGCGGAAACTGTTGGAAGCGGTTCCGGAGCTGCGGGTGACGCTGCTGTTCGGACTGGGCAGAAAGCTGTCGGAGCTGGCGGCGCTGAATCTTGAGCGGCTTATGCCGTTTCATGAACGGGTGAGAATGCTGGATGAGGAAGATATAAAAGACCAAGGGCTTGATTCCCTCTGTCATGAAAGCTGTCTCATTATCGACGGCATCTTCGGCACCGGCTTTTCGGGTCAGCTGCCGGAAAAGATCGCGCGGCTGCTGAGAGCGGCAAATGGGAGCAAGGCTGTAAGAATTGCGCTGGATATCCCGTCGGGGATGGACTGCAATAACGGGATTTTCGACGCGGACACCTTCCGCGCTCATATCACCTACACCTTCGCCGCCATGAAACCGGCCCATCTGCTGAAGCGCTCCCGTGACCTCTGCGGCGATATACAGACGGTGGAAATCGGCATCACTGAGCAGATGATGGAGCAGATTCCGGGCAGCATCACCTATCTGGATGCGCAGACAGTGCGCAAAGCACTTCCCTCCCGCCAGGAAGATTCCAACAAAGGCAGCTACGGGAAACTCCTAAACGTCGGCGGCTGCGCATCTATGAGCGGGGCAGTGCTCCTTTCGAGCATGTCGGCCTATCGCTGCGGCGTCGGGCTGGTCATGACGGCGGCGCCGGAGACGGCTCTCACGGCTGTCCGGATGCAGCTGCCCGAGGCGATCCACTGCGTCCTGCCTTTGGGAGAAACCGGGGCCATTTCGCCGGAAAACGGGGAGATGCTGGTGCAGAAGGTAAACCGCTGGTCGAGCGCTGCACTGATCGGCTGCGGCATGAGCGTCACCGAGGAAAGCAAGGCGGTTATCCGTAAACTTCTGACGGAGACGGAAAAGCCGATGGTCATAGACGCCGACGGGCTGAACTGTATCGCGGCCATGGGCGAAGAAGGGATGAGGCTGCTGGACGATGCAAAGGTACCGCTCATTTTAACGCCCCATATGCTGGAGTTTTCGCGGCTGTCGGGAATGTCCATTGACGAAATCAAGGCCGACCGGTTTGCCATCGCATGGGATTTTGCCACCAAGCATCACCTGACGCTGGTCCTCAAAGACAGCAACACGGTCATCGCGTCGCCGGATGGGGAACTGTACATGAACGACAACGGCAACTCCGGCCTGTCCAAAGGCGGCAGCGGAGATGTGCTGGCCGGGATGGTCGCGTCTTTCCTTGCGCAGGGAGCGGAGCCGGTACAGGCGGCTGTCTGCGGGGTCTATCTCCATGCGGCTGCAGGAGACGCTGCAGAGCGCCATCTGACCGCTTACGGGATGCTGCCCAGTGATGTGATCGAGTGTATTCCCGAGGCGTTCGGGGAACTGCTGTGGATGTAATTTTTTATTATGCGGCCTGTGTAAAATGCAGGCCGCATTTTGCATATATTTCACAAAAAGTTCCCGATCAGCCTGTTTTTTTCTAAATAGCTTGCATTTGTAGAAAAGAGATGCTATAATAATTGTATTGAATATGTGCGCGCGCACGGACTAATGCTTTCGTGAAAGGATGCTGAAAATGAAAGAAATTCCGCAGATCAAAAAAGACAAGCAGGGAAAACGCACTTTTCTGGTAGACGGCGCGCCCTTTGTCGCCCTGTCCGGGGAACTGCACAATTCCAGTTCCTCCAGTCTGCAGTATATGGACGAGCATATCTGGCCGGCGCTGCGGCCGCTGCATATGAACAGCGTCATTCTGCCGGTGGCGTGGGAGTCCATTGAACCGGAGGAGGGAAAGTTTGATTTTTCGCTGGTCGACGGGCTGATCGCTGCCGCCAGAAGAGAGCAGCTGCGGTTGATTATCCTCTGGTTCGGGCTTTGGAAAAACGGCAACTCGACCTATATCCCCGGCTGGGTCAAAAAGGAAAGCAGCGGGGTGAATGCCCGGTTTTTCCGCGCCCGGGACGGCTACGGCAAGCCCCTGGGATGTATCTCGCCTTTTTGCCATGCGGCGGTGACGGCGGACGCGGCGGCCTATAAAAAGCTGATGGAGCATATCCGAGCGGTGGATTCCACCGACCGTACGGTTATTGCGATGCAGGTTGAAAACGAGATTGGCGTGCTGGGCGCAGACCGGGATTACTGCACCTCCGCGGAAAAAGCCTTCCGTCAGCCGGTCCCGAAGCCGGTCACCGACTGGTTCGGCGTCAATGGGACCTGGGAAGAAGCGTTCGGACGGGACGGCGCCGAAATGATGATGGCCTGGCAGTACGCCAGTGCCGTGGAGCAGATCACGTCCCAGGGCAAGAGCGCGTACCCACTGCCGATGTATGTCAACGCCTGGCTGCAGCAGCACCCTGACCGGGCAGGTTCCTACCCCTGCGGCGGTCCGATCGCCAAGGTCAAGGAACTGTGGGCGCTGGCGGCGCCGTCGGTCGATGCTTATGCGCCGGATATTTATGTCAATAACTTCCGCGCGGTCTGCGACGAGTACGCGACCGACGGAAACCCGCTGTTTATCCCGGAGGTCCGCGCGACAAAAGACTCGGCTTCTTTCCTTTTTTATGCAGTTGGGCGGCATGATGCGCTCTGTTTTGCACCGTTTGGAATTGAAGACCTGTTCGGCCGACGCACAGATGAGATGGGCAGTGACCTGCTGGGCGTCTTGAACATCGGCGCGGATGCGTTTCAGACAGAGGGCGCCGGTCAGCGGCTGGCAGCGGCTTATGACATTGTGGGCAATATGCATACGATTATCGCCGAGGCGCACCAGGCCGGGAAAATCCACGCGTTCCTTGAATATCACGACGCGGGAACGACCATCCCGCTGACGAAATTTGACGCGCAGATTTCTTATTCCGGCGCTTCGGAGTCCTTCTTCGGCGGACCGGGCAAACAGGCAGGCAGCGCGGTCGCAGGCGGCTTTATTATCGAGGTGTCTGATGATGAGTTCATTCTCTGCGGCAGCGGTTATTCGGTGAAGTTTTTGCCGAAGCCGGGAATTGCCGATCAGGTCGGCGTGCTGAAAAAGGAAGAAGGACATTATAAAAAGGACGTCTGGATTCCCGGCCGGGTGCTCAATGGCGACGAAGGCTATTTTATCGGCCTTTCGGATTTCCCGCAGGTGCAGCGCGTCAGCCTTTATACCTATCGATAACCGAAAAAGGAGCGTCTGTTTCAGGCGTTCCTTTTATT
>CAMAJC010000136.1 GCA_945835425.1 uncultured Clostridia bacterium | reverse complement strand
TCGGCATCGTCGACACACTGCCGCAGCCGCTGCAGCTCATCCTCATAAGCCTGACGGCCTTTATCGGTGATACGGTAGGTGCGCTTGCGGCCCTCGACCTCGATCTCCTCGATATACTTTTCCTTTTCAAACTTGCCCAGAATCGTGTACAGGGTCGCAGGCCCCAGCCTGCACCGACCCTTGGTTTTCCGCTCGATAAACGCCGCCGCGTCGATTCCGCACATCGGCTCCCGCCTAAAGGCCATCAGCAGATAAAACATCGACTCGGTCAGGCTTTCCAGCGCTTTTTTCGGCATTTCCTCACCGCCTTAATATCGTTAGTTGATATCATCTATCGATATTGTAACATGGGGAATCAGGTATGTCAATAGGTGAGGATAACAAAGAGGTGCCCTGCTGGACAAAACATGATGGGTATGCTAAGATAAAACCAAAAGGAGGCAGACCTATGGACGAGCGGTATTTGGGAATATGGATCCGGCAGGAGCGTCTGGCGCGGAACTGGAGTCAGGAAGGGCTATGCAAAGGCATCTGCGCGGTTTCATACCTCTCGAAGATCGAACAGGGAAAATGCAGACCGGCGCCGGAGGTGCTGCGCTGCCTGTTTGACCGGCTGGGGATCGAGTGGGTCGAGGAGCCGGAGACGCTGCAAAACTTAAGCGAAGTCATCGACGGGCTGTACGACGCAGTATTTTCCGCTGACAAGGAGCGCTCCGAGATGCTCTCGCAGCAGCTTTCCGAAAGCTGGGAGACCTGCCGCCGGACACCTTTCCTGCTGGACGGAACGCTGTTGCTCATATGGTGCGGGAAAATGGAAAACCCGGGCGATCTCGGTCAGTACGAAGGGCTGATGGATGAGCGGCAGCAGACACTTTTCCTCGACATCAGCGGGCAATATGACGACCTCGTGCGGCTGCATCCGGGCGCGTTCAGCTTTTATATGGCGGGCCTGTACGCCTATGAGAAAGGGAGCCTTTCGCAGGCGCATGAGTACCTTTCCCGCGGATATTCATTGGCGGCGGAGGAAGGCCGGGCGTTTTTAATGCTGGAATGCCGGGTATTCTTAGGCAACTGCTGCAGCAACATGGGCGATTTTCCCCGGATGAATGCCCATTATCAGGTTGCCCGACGGCTGGCGCAGGCGCTGAAAACCCCGGAAGCGGAATCGATCATCCAAAATATTGACTATAATATCGCCTCGACCCGGCTGGAGCTGGGCGAGACGGAAGCGGCCTATGGTTATTTCTCCCGGCTGGAAAACCCGTCGGTGATGGCGCTGCACAAGCTGGCGATCTGCTGCGAAAAGCTCGGGAAAAGGGAGGAAGCGCTTGCCGCCCTCGACCGGGCGGAAACTGCCGTGGACTGTCTTCCGCCGGAGCTGGGAAGGGAGATATGCGCGCTGGTGCGGTTCCGGCTGGAGCACCCGGATTATCTTCATGACCCGGCGTATGGAGAAAAATTGCTCTCCTGTTTTGAAGAGATGCGCCGCACCCTTCCCAGCGGCTATGCGGGGTTTCACCTGCCCTGGGTGCTGGAATGGTACACCGAAAACCGGCTGTACAAAGAGGCGTACCAGCTGCTGCTGGATTTTCCTGCCTATATGCAGAATATCACGCTTTAAGAGGGGATTTTCCCCTCTTTTTTCATCAAAGGACCATCTTATTTTCACCCGCCGGATTTGCTATACTGGATATAGAAGGCTTCCATCCTCCATTTATGCGACTCCGGAAAGGACAAATCTATGCGGCAGAAAAAAGAGAACTTATGGACCAAAAATTTCACCCTCGTTACCCTCGCCACCATCCTCGGCGCAGCAGGCGGCATCGCCGGGAACTTCGCCCTGTCGTTTCTCGTCTACGATGAGACGGGGAGCACATTGGCAGCGGCAATCCTGATCGCCATCGAAATTTTCCCGAATTTCCTGATTCCGCTCATCATTTCCCCGGTCATGGACCGCCTTCCCCGCAAGCCGTTTCTGGTTGGCGGCGATCTGGTCAACGGGATCATGTACGGCGCCGCAGGGCTTTATTTGATGTTCCGGCCGTTTTCCTATGTCGGCTATCTCTTTTTCTCTTTATTGCTCAGCTGCCTGTCGGCCTTTGATATGCTGGCCTATGACAGTATCTTTCCCCGGCTGATCCCTGCGGGATTTGAGGAAAAGGGGTATTCGGTTTCCACGATGATCTACCCGGTTTTGCAGGTCATTATGATGCCGATTGCAGCTTTGCTGCTGGACGCGGTCGGCGTTGCGGTCATTTTGCTGGGACAGGCAGTCTTTTCGCTTCTCGCGGCCCTCGTCGAAAGCCGCATCCGGATAAAAGAGGAAAGCCGGATGGAGGGAGAGAAATTCTCCTTCCGGCTGTGGAAAAAGGATGTGGGCGACGCGGTGCATTTCCTGCAAAAAGAAAAGGGCCTGCAGAGCATCTACCTCTACATGGCCGTCACCAACGCCGTCGGAAACGCCTTTTCGCCCATCCTCGTGGCCTTTTTCCGGACGGCGGCAGGCTTTACGACCGCCATGTACTCCCTTTTCTCGGCGGCAGAGTTTGCCGGGCGCAGTATCGGCGGAGTGCTGCATTATCATATCCCTGTTCCGCCGAAAAAGCGGTTTTCCTTTGCGTTTTTTGTCTACCAGCTGTATGAGCTGATGGACGTGATCCTGCTGTGGGTTCCTTATCCGCTGATGCTTTTAAACCGGGCGCTCTGCGGTTTTCTCGGCATCAACAGCGCAGTTTTGCGGATGGCGGCCGTGCAGAGCTACCTCCCGGAGGAATACCGGGCGCGGCTGAACGCTTTCAACACCGTTTTGTCTTCAGCGGTCAGCTGCGTGATGACCCTTGTGATCGGCGCGCTGGGAGAGGTCATGGATTACCGGCTTGTCCTGACTGTCGGCGGCCTGTTCACTTCAGCGGTCCTCTGGGCGACGATCGGACGGAAGCGGAAAGCGGTTGCGGCGATTTATAACCGGGAGACGGAAAACGCAGCTTGACAAGAACTTTTTTATCCGTTACTATGAAAATAAAAACGGAAAGGAGTTTCTGCTATGCCCAACTACACCTTTCTCCCCTATGAACAGCTCCCGGAGCTTCACACACTTCCCGATCCTTTTCAAAAACCGGACGGAACACGGATTTCTTCCCCGGATGAATGGGAGCAGCAGCGCAGCTATCTCAAAGCCATGCTGGCGCATTACCTATACGGAGAGATGCCGCCTGCTCCCGGCAATGTAACCGGAACGGTAACCAATCAGCGCATGTTGGACAGCAGTACCATATCTGAACAGGTTTCTCTGACCTTCGGGCCAGAAAATTCCCTGCGGCTGGATATTACCTGCATTCGACCCAACGACGGAGCAGCCCATCCAGTTCTGATCTGGAACGATTTCGGCCCGCGGGACCAATGCCTGGCGGAAGATACGCTGACAAAGAGCGGCGTTGTTCTTATCAGATTCAACAAAGAACAGTTAGGTGTAGACAGCTATGCTTTTTACAGCCAGAGTCCCTGCCTGCAGGCTTATCCCGGCTACAGCTGGCGAGCCATTGCCGTTTGGGCCTGGGGATACAGCCGGATCATCGACTATCTGGAAAACTGTCCGTATGCAGACATGAAGAAAATCGCGGTTACCGGTTATTCGAGAAACGGCAAAGTTGCGCTCTGCGCTGCGATCTATGACGAACGGATTTCCCTCTGTGCGCCGGGCGGTTCCGGCTGCGGCGGTTCCGGAAACTTCCGGTTTATGGGTGACCGTCTGGGCGAAGGCGGCGGAGTTCAGGAAACGATCGGCAGCATGAGCCGGATGTTTGGATACTGGTGGGCTGATGAGCTGCAACAGTTCGGTACTTCCCGCGATAAACAGCCGCTGGAACTGGCAAAGGTTCTGGCCGCAAACAGCCTGGATGCTTATTATAAAGCGCTGTTGGAACAGATCGATCCTTCTGACAACGGGAAAATCGGACCGGAATTCCGGCTGCCCTTTGATATGCATTTTGCTAGGGGGCTCATTGCACCGCGGCTTTTACTGACCACAGATTCCCTGGATGATGACTGGGCGAACCCATACGGCATTCAGGTCAGCTGGCGCGCGTCCGCTGAGGTTTACCGGCTGCTGGGCGTCCCGCAGAATAACGCAATGTTTTTCCGGGAAGGGTCCCATGCCTTTTCTCATACCGATTGGGAAGCAATCGCGGAATATCTGCTGCTGCATTTTTCTCCGGAAAAGCTGCCGCAGCCCAAATTCCATTACATCGCCCTTCCCGCTCCCGGCACACCGAAGCCTGCCGACCCCAACCTCCCGGACTGGCTGAAAAAGAAACCGCATTTCTCCTGGAACGCACCGGGAATGGAACACTAAACCGCAGATTTTCCACATTTTCATCTGAAAAAGGTGGAAAATGGGAAGACCTCCGACCTGCATCGTACAGGTCGGAGGTCTTTTCTCTTGATGATTTATTTACCGAGCAGCTTTTCGATTCTCGCAGCGGCTTCTCTGGTATTTTCATGGTCATTGAAAGCGGTCAGGCGGAAATACCCTTCGCCGTTTTCGCCGAAGCCAGCACCGGGTGTGCCAACGACTTCTGCGTTTTCCAGCAGATAATCAAAGAATTCCCAGCTCTTCATGCCGCTGGGGCACTCCATCCAGATATAGGGCGAGTTTTTGCCGCCGGTATAGCGGATGCCGAGGCGGTCGAGGGTGTCGGCAAGGATTTTCGCATTTTCGCGGTAATAGTCGATGTTCGCCATGGTCTGTTGGCGGCCTTCTTTCGAGAAGACGGCGGCAGCGCCGCGCTGGACGATATACGGAACGCCGTTGAATTTGGTGGTCTGCCGTCTGAGCCAGAGGCCGTTCAGGGCAACGCCTTCCCTGACCAGCGCTTTCGGGACGATGGTATAGCCGCAGCGGGTACCGGTGAAACCTGCGGTCTTGGAGAAGGAGCAGAACTCGATGGCGACCTCTTTCGCGCCCTCAATCTCATAAATCGAGCGCGGCAGCGTCTCGTCCACCACAAAGCATTCATAAGCGGAGTCGAACAGGATAACTGCGTCATGGGCTTTTGCGTAATCGACCCAGGCTTTCAGCTGCGCATGATTATAGACTGCGCCGGTGGGGTTATTGGGCGAGCAGATATAGATGATATCCGCGTCGACGCTCTCATCGGGCATCGGCAGGAATCCGTTTTCCGCGTTGGCGTCCGCAAAGATAACCTTGCGCCCGGCCATGGTGTTGGTGTCGACATAAACCGGATAAACCGGGTCGGGCACCAGAACGGTGTTGTCGGCATCGAACAGGTCGAGGATGTTGCCGACATCGGATTTTGCGCCGTCGCTGACAAAAATCTCGTCCAGAGCCAGTTCCACGCCTTTCTCGGCATAGTAACCGGCGATCGCCTCTTTGAGGAAATCGTACCCCTGTTCCGGACCATAGCCGCGGAAAGTCTCTTTTACGCCCATCTCAGCACTTGCCTTTTCCAGTGCTTCAACGACCGCCGGGCAAAGCGGCAGCGTAACATCGCCGATGCCCAAACGGATAACCCGGTTGTCCGGATGCGCTTTCTGATACTCGGCGACCTTCCGCCCGATCATCGTAAACAGGTAGCTCTGCTGCAGTTCCAGATAATGTCTGTTGATTTTCATGAGATTCTACTCCTTTTATAATTTCTCTCTTTTTATTTTTATAAGGAAATGATTTTAAAGAGTTACGTTCGGCCTTTGAAGAAGGCCCGTTT
>CAMAJC010000135.1 GCA_945835425.1 uncultured Clostridia bacterium | reverse complement strand
AAGCTTATAATAAGAGTTATCTTAATCTTACTCTATTTCGCGTTCCCTGTCAAGCAAGGAAAAAACGCCGAAACCTGAAAATTAGACACATCTGTCTATAAAAATATCCTTGACCCGCAGGCCGTTATATGGTATAATTACTTCATCAGGTGTACTACGACAGATGGAGTAAAAGGCGGTGAGTATTTGATCAGCAGCGATATCCTGCGGGGATATAATGATATCATCATTCTGGGACTGCTGTGCCAGCAGGATTCCTACGGATACAATCTGATGCAGGAAATTTCCGACAAAAGCGGCGGCAGCTACCACATGAAGGAGACGACCCTTTATTCGGTCCTCTCCCGGCTGGAAAAAAACGGGTTGATTACCTCCTATGCCGGAGACGAGACCATGGGAAGGAAGCGAACCTACTACCACATCACACCGGAAGGTACAAAATTTTATGGGGAAAAATGTGCAGAATGGCGCGAGACAAAGGAACTGATCGACCGGTTCACCGTTCCCCTGCTGCCCGCAGCGCCGGATAAGCCAGCAGACATTTTTTGAAAGGATGGACATTTATGAGCAAAGTCACCGAATATATCGACAACCTCTTTTTCCTGATGCCGCGCACCGAAGCGGCGGCGGAAATGCGGCTGAAACTGATCGAAAGCAGCGAGGACAAATATGAAGCCCTGCTCGGCTGGGGAAAATCCGAGGAAGAAGCCCTCGGCATCGTCGTCTCGGAATTCGGCAGCATGGAGGAAATCTGCGCCGAGCTGGGCGTCGCGCCGATCGGCATGAACGGAAATGATACGGAAATGCAGCTGCAGCAGGAATTTGCCGCTGCCTCCAAAAAGCTGGCCCTGGGCATCGCTTCCGGCGTTACGGTTTGCGTGCTGGGACTGGTCGCCTGTATTCTGCTGAGCAGCATATACTGGGACGGCGTTTTGGCCGCGGCTGTCATGTTCCTGCTGTGGGGTATCGGCGCAGGTATCATTGTCTTTTCCTCGATCTACTACAGCCGGATGAAAAAGCTGATCCGGATGGGTATGCTGCCGCGTCATGCACAGCACGCGGAAGGCAATGGACGGCACTGGGCGAAGAAACTCGAGGATATCCTCTGCTCACTGATCATGCTGGGCGCAACGGGGCTGTTCTTCCTGCTGGGCGTATTCCAGGGAAGGTGGCATCCGGCTTGGGTGCTGTTCCCTCTGGGCGGCATCCTCTGCGGTGTTATCTCGACCATTCTGGGCGCAATCGCGAAAAAGTAATGTTTCCATAATAAACAAAAACGCTCCCGATTTTCCTGTGAAAGTCGGGAGCGTTTGGTTTATGACTCGTTTTTTCCGGTGGCGACCGCAGGTCGCCGCTACAGTCTCAGGACCGATATATTGCAGCAAACCAGTTTTATAAATTACTCTGCAATAATTTCGTTCCAGAGGTCCTGAATCAGCTGGTTGGTGTCGTCCGGCAGAACCACGAAAGACTCACAGCGGGACAGAACCTCGTCATCCGGGTAGATGATCTCGTTGCTGCGAATTTCTTCGTCGAGGTTGTCGTAGACGGTCTGCAGCGGCGTCGAGTAGCAGATATACTCGATGTTCGCCTGGGCAACGTCGTCGCGGCACATGAAGTTGATGAACTGGTTGGCCAGCTCGTACTGCTCGGTGCCCTTGACGATGCACATGGCGTCGATGAAGACGTTGCTGCCCTCCTCCGGCACAACAAAGGCCAGATCGGGGTTTTCCGAGATCATCGTCACCGCGTCACCGGCATAATAAGGCGCCAGCGCCGCTTCGCCGATCTCCATCTTGTCAAAAATCTCGTCCATGACGTAGTTGGGCTTGACCTTTTTCTGATCCTTGAGCAGGTCGGCACAGGCCTGAATCTCGTCGGCGTTGGTAGAGTTCTGGGAATAGCCCAGCAGCTTCTCCGCGATACCGAAAGCGTCACGGTTGTTGAGGAACATCAGAATCTTGCCTGTATAGTTCTCGTCCCAGAGGGCGCTCCAGCTGGTCGGCGTACCCTCTACCATGGTGGTGTTGTAGATCAGGCCGACGGTGCCCCAGGTATAAGGGACGCTGTAGGCGTTGCCGGGGTCGTAATCGGTGGTTTTGAACCGCTCCATCAGGTTGGCAGCATTGGTCACAACATCATAATCGATCGGTTCCAGCATGTCCTCGTTGATCATCTTGGAGATCATATAGTCGGAAGGAATGATGATGTCGTACTCGACCGAGCCAGAAGCCAGCTTGGTGTACATTTCCTCATTGGTGGAGAAGGTGTCATACTGTACGTTGCAGTTAAACTCTTCCTCAAACATCTCGATAACATCCAGGGTATCATCCTGTCCGTCCGAAATGTACTCGCCCCAGTTGAAAACCTTCAAAGTCGGCTTCGCGGAAGAGGACGACCCACAGGAGGAAAATGCAGCGGCGGCAGAAGCTGCCGTCAGGACAGCCAGCAGCAGAGAGAGTTTTCTTTTCATTTCTTTTCTCTTTTCCTTTCATTTGACGGGGTAAAGTTCAATCAGCTTTCTCTTTTCTCGCCTGCACAAGGTTGGAGATGAGCAGCATCAGCAGGACGACCACAAAGATAATGGCGGAAAGCGCGTTGATCTGCGGGTTTACTTTCTTGCGGACCATCGAGTAGATGACCAACGGCAGGCTGGTGAAGCCGCTGCCGGAGGTGAAGTAGGTGATGATGAAATCGTCCAGCGAGAAGGTAAAGGACATCAGATAGCCGGAAATGATACCGGGCATGATCTCCGGGATGACGACCTTGAAGAAGGCGCGTACCGGCGGACAGCCGAGGTCCTGCGCCGCTTCGTAGAGGCTGGGGTCCATCTGGCGGAGCTTCGGGAGCACGTTCAAAATCGCGTACGGAAGGCAGAAGGTGACGTGGGCAATCAGGACGGTGATAAAGCCGAGCTTGATTCCCAGCAGGTTTTTAAAGATAACAAAGAGCAGCATCATCGAGATACCGGTGACGATCTCCGGGTTTAAAACCGGCAGATAGGTAATGTTCATGATCGCCGTCCGGATGCCCTTGCGCTGAATTTTGTGGATGCCGACCGCAGCGGCTGTACCGACAATGGCCGCAATCGTCGAGGAGCAAAACGCCATCGAAAGCGAACCCCACAGGGCCGACATAATCATTTCATTCTGGAACAGCTCGACATACCACTTGAACGTGAAGCCGGTAAAGAGCGCGCGGGATTTGGATTCATTAAAGGAAAAAACAATCAGGACAAATATCGGCGCGAACAAAAACAGGAGCATCAGGCCGGTATACACTTTGGAAAGGACGTTTTTCTTTTTCATACCAGCATCCCCTCCATTTCGTCGCTGTCAAAGCGGTTGATGACGCCCATGATCAGCAGAATCATGACCATCAGAATCAGGCTCATGGCCGAGCCGACGCCGGGATTATAGACCGAGCCTAAAAACTGCTGCTCGATCAGGTCGCCGATCAGCAGGTTGCTGCCGCCGCCCAGCATACGGGAAATGATAAAGGTCGATACCGACGGGACGAATACCATCGTGATACCGGTGACGATGCCCGGCACCGCCAACGGCAGGATAACGCGAATCAGGACGTGGAACCCGTCGGCGCCGAGGTCCTGAGCCGCCTCGATGACCGACTGGTCGATCTTGACCATGACCGAATACAGCGGCAGAATCATATAAGGGAGATAGTTATACACCATGCCAAGGACGATCGCGCCCTGGGTGTTGATCATCTGGAACGGACCGATGCCGAAAAGGCCGAGGAATTTATTGATAAGTCCCTCATTTTCGAGGAGAGTCATCCAGGCGTAGGTGCGCAGCAGAAAGCTCATCCACATGGGCAGCATAATCAGCATCTGCATTGTCCGCTGACCCCGCTCGCTCATGCGGGACATGATAAAGCCCATCGGGAAGCCGACGATCAGGCAGACCACCGTCGCGATCAGCGACAGGTAAATCGATTTCCAGAAAGTCTTGCCGTATTTTAAGACGCCGGCGAAGTTCTGCAGGGTGAAATCAGTGTTGGGATAAGCCGTAAAGGCGTACCAGACGACCATTCCCAAAGGAACAATCGTAAACAGCAGCATCCAAACAAGGTACGGCACGCTCGTCAGCTTCGCCATATCAAAGGGACGGTGGCGGGTCTGTTCAGCCATCGACACCCACCTCCCCATCCATCGGAGAGACAAGAGCGTTTTCAAAGTGGAACTTGATACCGATATCGGTCGCCACCTGCTGGTCGAGGTAGGAGTGCAGCATCACATAGGTCTGCTCCTCATAGAGATAGACAATCATCTCGTTGTATTTGCCCTTGTAAATCAGCGATTCCAGGAAGACCTTGCGGTCGGCAAGGTCCAGAGATACGACCTCGATATCGGCAGGCTGCAGGACAACTTTGACCTTGGTGCCCACCGGCAGGGTCACATCCGGGCGCTCAAACTCGATATCCAGCGCCGTGACCTTGCCCTCGTCGGTGACTTCGCCGGTCAGGACATTGTCGAAGGCCTTGAACAGCCGGTTCATGATGTGGATATCGTTGGGTCCAAAGGACAGGCCGACCTGCTCGCCGACTTTCGCCGACTTGGTGGAATGGACGATCCACTCCAAACCGCCGCAGCGGACGCTCATCTGGTAATGGACACCCTTGAAGACGACGCTTTCAACCTCGCCGTGAATCGGAGAGGCGTCGGGTGCCACAATCGTGATATCCTCCGGGCGGAGAACGACGTCGACCGGCGTATTGACGCCGAAGCCCGCGTCTTCACAGGCAAACTCGGCGCCGCAGAAGGAAACGAGATAGTCCTTCACCATCGTCGCGTCAAAAATATTGCTCTCGCCGATAAAGTCGGCGACGAAAGCGTTTTTCGGTTCGTTATAGATATCCTCCGGCCGGCCGTACTGCTGGATAACGCCGTCCTTCATGACGACGACCATGTCCGACATGGTCAGGGCCTCTTCCTGGTCATGGGTGACGTAGATGAAGGTGATGCCGGTCTTGCGTTGGATATTGAGCAGCTCCAGCTGCATATCCTTGCGGAGTTTGAGGTCCAGTGCGCCCAGCGGTTCGTCCAGAAGCAGTACCTTCGGGCGGTTGACCAGAGCTCTGGCGATGGCGACGCGCTGCTGCTGGCCGCCGGAAAGACGGTTGACCTTACGCTTGTCAAAGCCCTTGAGGTCGACAACCTCCAGCATCTCCAGAACCCGCTTGCGTATCTCGTCCTTCGGTACCTTCTGAATCTTTAGGCCGAAGGCGACGTTATCAAAGACGTTTAAATGCGGGAACAGGGCGTAGCGCTGGAAAACGGTGTTCAGTTCCCTCTTGTGTGGCGGCAGGTCGTTGATCCGCTGCCCATCAAAAAAAACATCACCCGAGTCCGGCGTAAGAAATCCGCCGATGATGCGCAGCGTTGTCGTCTTCCCACATCCCGACGGCCCTAAAAAAGTCACAAACTGCCCGTTTTCAATCGAAAGGGACAGATTGTCCAGAATCTTGTCGCCGTCATAACTCAAGGTAATGTTTTTCAGTTCAATGATACTACTCATATCATGTATCCCCCTTTGCGGAAAAAGTACATCTGTACCCACCGGAATTTCTGCCATCATCCGCCCGCAAAAGGCTTTTTCCCAAAAACGGCTGTTTTCAGAATACGTGTGATAACTATTTTTCCAGTGTCAGTCAGCAGATACAATCGGATTCTGCAAAACATGCGAGTCCTGTATAACTATAATGCGAAAAATCTTAAATGTCAAGGA
>CAMAJC010000134.1 GCA_945835425.1 uncultured Clostridia bacterium | reverse complement strand
CCTGCAGAGGATTCCTATTCTCCTCCTTCCCAGCAGAGCTATGCTCCTCCTGCAGAGGATTCCTATTCTCCGCCTTCCCAGCAGAGCTATGCTCCTCCGGCTCAGGATTCCTATTCTCCTCCTTCCCAGCAGAGCTATGCTCCTCCGGCTCAGGATTCTTATTCTCCGCCCTCTCAGCAGAGTTACACTCCTCCCACACAGAACTCCTACACACCGCCCACGCAGCAGAGCTATGCGGCTCCCGAACAGAATACTTATACGCCGCCAACCGGCAACAGCGGCGGTTATGTTCCGCCCGCAGCACCTCCGAAAGCCGGCAAGCAGCCCAAGGCGCCGAAACCGCCCAAGGCTCCTAAAGCTCCGAAAGAACCCAAAGCAGGCGGCAGCAAAAAAGGCCTGCTGATCGGGATCATCGCTGCGGCTGTCGTCGTGATCGCCGCAGTCGTCGTCGTGGTCGTCGTTATGTTCGGCGGAAAGGATAACCCCAATGCGGGACGGTACGAAGGTATTTCCTGCACCGTCTCCGGCGCGGAACAGAAGATGAACGGCGAATGGATCCAGCTGGATTCCAACGGAAAAGCCACCTTCTATATTCTCGGCGAGGAATTTAAAGGCAAGTGGTCGCTGGACGGCGAAAAGCTGACCGTCAATCAGAGCGGCGACACCTATACAGGCACGCTGAAAAACGGTACTGCGACCATTGATTTCGGCGGCATGGTCTACACCTTCCAGAATAAAAACGCGTCCGCTTCTTCCGGCAACAGCGGCAGCAACGCCAGCAGCGGCAGCGGCACCGGCAGCACCACCGATAAAGGTGATAAGGACAACAAAGGCAGCGGCGACGCCGGTTACTGGACACTGCTGCGCACCGAAAGCAGCGACCCCGAAAACGTCATGGACGAAACCATGGTCAAGAATTTCAGGGATCTCGGCATTGAGTTCTACATCGACCTGAAGGAAGACGGTACCGGCATATTCGTACTCGATTATCCGAACCAGATCACCTGGAGCAACGGAACGATCAATGTCGCCGGTGAAGACGGAAACGTCCCGCTGACCTATACCGTAAAGGATGAGCAGCTGTCTACGGAGCTGGACGGTACGACCTACATCTTTGTCCGCGGAGAAGGCTCTGCGCCTGAGATCGACTGGTCGCTGTATGCCGGCGGTGAAGGAAACGATGGTCCCGGCTATGAAGGCAACGACGGACTGTCCGAAATTGCCCAGTGGTGGGACGGCGACTGGTACGGCTGGTGGGTCATTCCCTCGACCAGCAGTTCGATGGAAGATATGCTCGATTACTACTGGGATTGCTGCGCATCCATTGAAGCTTACGCCGACGATACCGGCTATATCAAGATCTGGGATACAACCAGTGAAGCGGGCGAATGCATCGCCTTCGCAGACGTCTCCTTCGGCATGGGCACGACCGAGGCAGGCTGCATGATGTCCGAAAGCGGCAGCTTCTTCAACGCCCCCATCGAACATGCCGACTGGATCATCGATCCCGGCGCCTCTGTCGTCAGCGCTTTTGACCAGATGATCTGCATCGACGGCACCTGGGTCGACCCTGAGGATGAGAACAACTGGATCCGCTACTATATCTTCCTCCGCCCCTGGGGCATGGATTGGGAAGACGTCCGCACGGGAGATACTTCCGATATGCTTTATGAAGATATGATGCCGATGGGCTACGACGACTGGTATCTGCCGCTGATCGATGCGGGCGAAGAGATGCCTAATAGCTTTGACGGCGCAATGGGATAAAAAAACTGTCCGGGCAGGCGCGGCTCTCCAGCCTGTAAAACGCGCCTGTTCCGGAATAAACCTTTGCAGCGAAAGAAAGGAGCATGATTTATGCAGTATTCTATCCAGGGCGGCAGCCTGCCCGCCGTTATTATCCAGATGGCACCCGGCGAAACGCTCATCAGCGAAGTCGGCGGACGTACCTGGTCCCGCGGACCCATCCTGACCGAGACCAAGGGCGGCAGCGTCGGCAAAGCACTGGGACGGATGATCTCCGGTGAAAGCATCTTTTTAAACCATTATACCGCCCAGGGCCCTGCGGAAATCGCCTTTGCTTCCTCCTTCCCCGGCCGGATCGTGGCCAGAGAGCTGCAGCCGGGCGAAAGCGTCATCTGCCAGAAATCCGCCTTCCTCTGCGCAACTTACGGGGTCGAGCTGTCGGTCCATCTGCAGAAAAAGCTGACTGCAGGCCTTGGCGGCGGCGAAGGCTTTATCATGCAGAAGGTGACCGGTCCCGGCCTTGCGTTCTTTGAATTTGACGGCTACTGCCCCGAATACAACCTGGTTCCCGGCGAGCAGCTCGTCTGCGATACCGGCGTCGTCGCCATGATGGACGCGACCTGCCAGATGGATATCCAGATGGTCAAGGGCGTGAAAAACATCCTCTTCGGCGGCGAAGGGATCGTCGACACCGTCATCACCGGCCCCGGAAAAGTCTACCTGCAGACCATGACGGCTGCAAATCTCGCCAAACTGCTGATCCCCTTCCTGCCGGTTAAGAAATAACCGACTGAAACCACACGAAAGGAGCCGTTATCATGCAACTTACCATTAACGCCCTGCCGCAGACGATGGAGCAGTTCTCCTCCATGAGCCGGGACCTGACCCGACCGGAGAACACCTGCGTGATGTTTCTCTGCGCCCTCAATATGTATGTGCAGAACAAGGACGTCGGCATTGAGGCGATGAATCTGCTGCGCGGACCGCGGCCGATGAACGCCTATGACATCCAGTTTCTGCGGGACCGCCTGCGGGATAAGACCTATCTCCCTCTGGCTTATTTCGACGGCGCGACGCCGCAGAACAACTATACCCCCCGTCGTCCTTACACCATCCAGGTGCTCTCTGACCCGCGTCCGCAGGATATCGAGCCCGGTTACATCCGGCTGTACCTCCAGACTGCCGGCGCCGATTCTCCGCGGCCGATCAAGCTGCGGCAGAAGGGCTCCAACTGGTATCTCTGGGAATATTCCAGCATCCTCTCCGGTATCCGCATTCCTGCACAGGATGACCCCTGGGCATAAAATCTAAGCAAAACAACGAAACCTCTGATGAAAGTGTTTCATCAGAGGTTTCTTTATTGATCCCGCAGGCAGCGGATCGTCACGCGGCTCTGGCCGTTTAAGGTGCAGGTAAAGAGGGTCAGATCCCAATCGCCGCTTTCCATCTCTTCGATCGCCGTGGATTCCAGTATCTCCCGAACCGCAACGGTATAATAAAATATATTCCCGTCGACATCCGTAAAAGTCACCCGTTCGCCTTCCGCCAGCTCCTGCAGCTTCCCGAAATGAGAGGTGTAGTTGTGCCCGGCGATAATCAGGTTGTCCAGATATGCGGAGCCTTCATACCGGCAGGGCGCAATCTTCAAATTTGGATAGCTCCACGCGCCGAGAACCGGCAGCTTCAAATCGCAGGCGGGAATCTCCAGCAGCCCGATATACGCTGCTCCGTCGATCTCCTCCACCGGCATATCCATCTCCGGGTTCAGAATATAATCCGGAATCTCGATTTCATCCTCCGGCACCGGTTCTGACGGCACCGCAGACACCTTTTCCGCTGCGGATTCCTCCGGGATATACGCCTCCAGCTCCGTCACAGCCGAACTGACCGACTGCTGCGCGCGGCGGTCATCGTACAGATTGTAAACCGTGAGGAAAAAGGCCGCCGCAATCAGCAGCAGCCCTGTCAGAATCAGTACGTTCCCTTTCTTACTTTTCATTTCCGGCACCTCTGCGGCGAAGCAATCCCCAAATAATCAGCAGCAAACCGGCTGCCGTCAGGGCAGGCACCGGCCACCAGAGCTGACCGGTCTGGGGCAGCTTGGGTCCGGACGGCTTGCTTTCCGGCTTTGCGGGATAATCCGGTTCCGAGGGCGGACCTGTGGGGATATCCGGCGTATCAGGAGAAGGTTTATCGGGGACGATGGGCTCCGGTTCGTCTTCTTCCGTATAGGTATTGGTTATAACATAGGTGATGCCTTCCCGGGTCACTTCGACCGTATAACCGTCCAACTCCTTCTCCACGACCGTCCAGCGGTGGCCGCTGTCCAGCCCGGTCCAGGTATACCGCCAGTTGTTGGCCGCAGTCAGCGTCACCGTGTCCCAGACTTTCCCGTCGCGGAGCAGCTGCACGACAATCCGTTTGGGACGCTCGTTTTTATGGCCGTCATCCTCCCAGACCTTCAAAACTTTGCGGGTGACGGTGACCGGCTCGGTCGGGATCGGGTCGGAATCGTACTTTGGCACAGCCGTCACATCGTAGACCCACGCGTTTTCTTTCGCATCCAGCGCAGGCAGCATCACCATAAAAGGCGCCGCTTCATAGATGCGGCCATCCTGCACATGCCGCTGGCCCAACACCAGGTAGAGTCCGGCACGCAGGCTCTTTTTCCCCGTAGGGAACGATACCGTACCGTAAACACCGGTCTTTCCGCTGTCTGTCGGTGTGACCCCGTCCCGGAGGACATACCCTTCCAGGGTCGACGCGAGCGCCTTCCACGCGGCATCGTTTTTCCCGGTGATATTTACATGGAACTGCGCAAAGGGATCGGTCGGTGTAAAATTCCCGTACGCATCCACCTCTGCCACATAATAGATATCAAACTGTACGCCGGTCAGCGGCGTTTTCCCATCCCGGTAAGATACGGTCAGGCTGACATCATGCTCAAGATCAATGCTCCCTGCGGCTGAGACAGACGGCATAAGCATCAGCAGCATCCATACGCTGAGCAGCACCGCTGCCAGGCGTTTACGCATCTTCATCGGTATCACCATCCTTTTTCCGCTTCGGACGACCCGGCAGCAGCAGGATAATCAAAAGCAGCAGTAACATCGGAATTGCTACAATGGGAGCCACCATAAGCGGCTCAATCTGTATCGCGTCCGCCGTAATGCGGACAGTCTGGGCTTCCTCAACGGTATCGATCCGGTGTCCGCGCACCAGCAGCCGGTGGGTATTGACCCCATAGGGCGTGCAGGTCACCAGCGTGCAGTAATCCTTGCCCTCCACGATCTGCAGGGCGGCAGTTTCCTGCGGCTCGACGATCAGAATCTGATCCACCTCGTAGGTCAGCACCTCATCGAGAACGCGGAGGATAAACGTGTCCCCTTCCACCAGCTTATCCAGATTGGTGAACAGCTTGGCGCTGGGCAGGCCGCGGTGGCCGGAAAGGACCGCATGGGTGCTTTCGCCGCCGACAGGCAGGCTGGTCCATTCCAGATGGCCGACGGCGATCTGGAGAACAGATTCTTCCGTCCCATGGTAGACCGGCAGGGAACAGCCAATACTGGGGATTTCAATATAGCCCATAACGCCGAGGCCGGAAACATCCAGCAGGCTTTCGTACTTTGCTTTCTGCTCCTCCGTCAGGGTAAATTCGTTTTCTCTCCCGATCAGCGTCCGGTTATAATCCTGCGCGGCTTCCCACATTTCATCGTACCGGTCGTCGTCCAGCTTTGCGACCTCTTCGGCATAGCTGGCGATCGCGCGGGTCTGATGGAAGGAGTTATAGTAATCACTGACAGTGGGATACAGCAGCAAGGACAGCCCTACAAAAAGCACCAGGACCAAAAGCACTGTAACAAGATTGCCTTTTTTCATCTTCATGCAGGGTTCTCCTTGCCGCTGCGGGCCGGGAAGTTATTCCTCCCGGCTCTCACAGCGATGTTTAGTATGTACGCCGATTCTTAAAAATCAGTCTTATTTGTGCATCCGTCTTCTGGTAACCAGTAAAACGACTGCGCCGAGGGCCAGCGCCGCACCGATTACATAGAATACGGTGGTGCCGGTGCCGCCGGTGGAGGGAAGTTCG
>CAMAJC010000133.1 GCA_945835425.1 uncultured Clostridia bacterium | reverse complement strand
GGTGAAAATATATAGCGCTATACAATAACGCTGCCCATCCGTGAAGCCCCGTTTTCCGTACAACAAGGTTGAAAATCGGCCCGCTATTCAAACACATTCTGGTAAACTGAGAACTCCGGCAGGAAGCAAAACCTGCCGGAGTTTTTCATATGCATTTAAGTTGCCTGCTGGATCAGTTTCATTTCTCCTTCGGTAAAGGGCGTTTCCAGCTGGATATCGGTGGCAACCAGCTTGCCGTCTTTCAGTTTTTTCAGCCGGAAGACGACCGCGAACTGTCGCTGCACCACATCCTGGAAGATTTCGCAGTAATTTTTCAGCGTCGGGTCGGTGATGAAAGCGGCGCGGAAGTTATAGACATTTTCACCCTCGGTGATCTGGCCGTTGGAATAGAAGGGGTAATAGCGGGTGATGATGCCGTGGTGTTCGACCAGCAGCGCCGGGTCTTCCTTTTCCTTGGGGTTATTTTTATCCCGGAGACGGACGTTGATCGCGCAGTCGCCGCGGTAGTTCTGGCCGACGTCAAAATAGATCAGGTACTGGGCGGCAGGGTCTTCCTCCAGCATCTTCTGCAGGTCTTCATCAATAATATGGTTCAGATGGAAGAACCAGTCGGTGTCCTCGGCGCGGATAAAGCCGATCTTCTGTTCCGGTTTAAAGGAGAAGATGACGCCCTCCAGCCCGGTGCGGGTGGGAACAGGGGCAGACGGTTCTTCGGGAGCAGGCTCCTCCTCGATCTGGTCATAATTCAGCGTAACAGGCTCCTCTTCCGGAACCTCTTCCTCTTTTTCCTCAGTCTCCATCATTTCCAGCTGGTTATTTTCAGGAAACGGGTATGCTTCTCTGAAAGCCGCCTCCAGCACGCCCAGATTCTCCGGCGCAGTCAGTTCATCCTCCGGCAGCTCCGGCACGATCTTTTTGCGCAGCAGCAGATAAGCAAGGCACTGTGCCCGCAACAGCGGCGCGTTTCCGCGCTCATTTTCGAGGAAACGCCCAAAGACCGACAGATCGTCCGCATCCGCCGCCATTCGTACAAAGCAGCGGACGACGTCGGGAACCTTTTTGCGGTCATAGAGCAGGTGGCAGGCGCCGTCCTCGGCCATCTTATCGGCTGCCGGGCGCAGGCTGGCGGCATAAAAAGCTTCCGCGTAATTTTCCGAGGCGTATAGGGATTCTTCTGCCAGGTCGTAATCCTCCGCCAGCAGAGCCGCTTCGCCGACCAGCCGGTGGAGCGCGGTATTGTCCGGCGCTTTTTCCAACAGACTCAGACCCGCTGCCACGATTTTATCAATGGTTTCATAATCCTCTGCGGCGTCGGCGCTCTCCAGGTTTTCTGCCAGCGCGGTCATCAGCCGCTTTTCCTCGGTATTGGGGGAAAGCCGCACCTGTTCCCGCAGGGAAGCGGGGTCAAATTCCCATTCATAGACCGCGTCCCGCACTGCCAGAGCCGCATCCCGCAGCAGTATCAGCTTCTTTTCCTCTTCAGTGAGTTCCTTTTCCTGCACAGGAATCTCGGTCTCCATGGGAACCTCTGCCTCCATCTCTTCCGGCAGGGCTTCCGGGACAGTTTCCGCCTGGAGATAATCGGCGATAATCCCTTCATAGGCAATCGAGCGCACCGTCCCGTCCTGCATCCGCAGCCGGATGCGCCGCTCTCCGATCTCGGCCAGTACGCCGCTCCAGATGAGGGTTCCGCCGGACAAAACGACCGTGATCCGATCCCCGGGCTGATAATCCGAAACAAAATCTTTCTGTGATGCCATAAAACTTCCTCCTAAAATAGATTTTTTGCTAAGAAAAATGCCGATCCGCACACCTTTCCGCGAAAAAGGTGCGGGTCTGATAAAAGGGAAAAATGCTGTATAAACACAAGGAGAGACAGCAAAAAAGCGGTCTCTCCTGAGCTTGACTATGTGCAGTTTTGCGGGCGGGATCTGCCCGCTTAGTTTGACGTAGAGAATAGCTGCACCCAGTAGATGTTACCGTTTTCTTCGTAGTACCCAATTCCCATATATTGATAATGTACGTTCATAATATTTGCTTTATGCACAGACGATTCCAGCCACGCCTTGACGACAGCCGACGCGGAGGTATAATTCATCGCGAGGTTTTCGCCGCAGCCGGTGGCGGGCATGTGATATTCTGCTAAAATTGTGTACCATTCGCTGCCGTCGGGACGGCTGTGAGAGATATTGCCCATGACGGCCTGTTCCACAGCCCTGGCCTGGGCAACGGTACCGAGTTTATCCGAGAGGGTAAGGGCGGAAAGGCCCTCTTTGCGTCTGGCGCTGTTGATCTGGGAGAGGACGTCCTTGGCGATTGCGCTGACGTCTGCGGACGGGGTCTGAGAGGGCGTTTCTTCCTCGGTCAGTTCGCCGTCGGAGGTGAAGGTGTAGGATTCCCCGTCGATTACGGCGGTTCCGGTGACCATGGCGCCGTTCGCGTCAAGATAATAGCGTTTGCCGTTCAGGGTCAGCCAGCCGGTCTGCATCCGGCCGTCGCCGTCCATATAGTACCAATGTCCGCCTGTTTTTACCCAGCCGGTCTTCATATCACCGCCGCCGCCGAGGAAATACCAGTATCCGCCGGACTGTGCCCAGCCGGTTTTCATCGCGCCGCCGCCGTTAAATAGGTACCAACACCCGTCAATTTTTGCCCAGCCGGTCTGCATGGCACCGCTGGCCTTAAAATAATACCACACGCCGTCAATTTTCTGCCAGCCGGTCTGCATAATGCCGCTGCCGTTAAAATAATACCAAATATTGTCTATCTTTTTCCAGCCGGTCACGAGGGAGCTGCCTTCGGTATAGCTCCATCTGCCCGCAGTCTGGGTCCATGCAGCGGAGACGCTGCCCATCGTCAGAGAAAGAGCTGCTGCAGCCGATAATCCCAAAGCGGTAACCTTTTTAAAAAATCTATTCATATCTGCAGGAAATCCTTTCTGCGAAGCACCAGTACTCTCAGCAGGATATATACTTCGATATATATAATTCTACCATACTGCCTGCGCATCGTCAATCATATTTTTCAGGAATAAATGTAACTTTTTATCGTTTTGCATGATAAGAGAATATGCCTATATAAATAAATACGTTCCGGCAGGGCAAAATGTTGCAGGAAAATGCAAAAAAATCTGAAAACAGATGAATTTCTATCCGGTGTCGCGGCCGCAGATAAACAAAAACCCGGAAAAGGCCGAAACCTTCTCCGGGTACAGGGAGATTATGATTAAAGGCAGGGAGCCATATAAATCAAAGCCACCTGAGAATCAATCTTCATAAATCGGGTATTTTGCACAGAGTTCGGTAACCATCGCGCGGACCGCTTCCTTGCTGCCCTCGAAGTCGGAGGCAACGCGGTAGATGCACTCGGCGACAACGTCCATATCCGCTTCCTTGAAGCCGCGGGTGGTGACGGCAGGGGTGCCGAGACGGACGCCGGAGGTGATGGTGTGCTTCTGGGGGTCATTGGGGATCGCGTTCTTGTTGGCGGTGATATAAACCTCGTCGAGATTGTGCTCCAGCTCTTTGCCGGTGATACCCATGTTGCGCAGGTCGAGCAGCATCAGGTGGTTGTCGGTGCCGCCGGAGACGAGCTGCATTCCTCTGCCGGTCAGGCCGTTTGCGAGAGCCGCAGCGTTTTTGACGATCTGGGTCTGGTATTCCTTGAACTCGGGTTTGAGCGCTTCGCCGAAGCAGACTGCCTTGCCTGCGATGACGTGCATCAGCGGGCCGCCCTGGGTGCCGGGGAAGATCGCCTTGTCGATGGCCTTGGCGAGGGACTCCTTGCACAGGATCATGCCGCCGCGGGGACCGCGCAGGGTCTTGTGGGTGGTGGTGGTCACGACGTCGGCGTAGGGGACGGGGTTGGGATGGAGGCCTGCGGCGACGAGGCCGGCGATATGGGCCATATCGACCATCAGGTAAGCGCCGACAGCGTCTGCGACCTCTCTGAATTTCGCAAAGTCGATGGTGCGGGGATAAGCGGACGCACCGGCGACGATGATTTTGGGCTTATGCTCCATGGCCAGCTCCATCAGCTTTTCGTAATCGATCCGGCCGGTCTCGGGGTCGACGCCGTAGGGGACGACATGGAAATACTTGCCGGAGATGTTGACGGGAGAGCCGTGGGTCAGGTGGCCGCCTTCATCCAGGTTCATGCCGAGGATAGTGTCGCCGGGCTGCAGCAGGGCAAAATAAACGGCGATATTGGCCTGTGCGCCGGAATGGGGCTGGACATTGGCATGCTCCGCGCCGAACAGCTCGCAGGCGCGCTTTCTTGCGATATCCTCGACGATATCGACGCACTCGCAACCGCCGTAGTAACGTCTGCCGGGATAACCTTCGGCGTATTTGTTGGTCAGGATGCTGCCCATCGCCGCCATAACAGCGGGAGAGACGATATTTTCACTGGCGATCAGTTCAATGTTGCGGCGCTGTCTGGCCAGTTCCAGAGCCATGGCGTCTGCGACATCGGGGTCGGTTTTCCGGACAAGGCCGATCGAATCGAGCAAATCTGCGTACATAATAACTTCCTTCTTTCATTTGGCTGGGATGCGGGGCTGCATCCGAAGTTTGGGAAGCGCCGGACAGGTTTCCTTCCCCGGCATTTCCTGTTAGGGTCATTATACTCTATTCTCGCAGATTTTGCAAGCGGTAAACCCCGACTTATGCAAAAATAAACAGATCAGTTTTTTCCGCGCAGCTTTCCCAGCAGCCCGAACACCGGGTAGCAGAGAAAGTACCATAAAATCGAGTACAGCGGACAGATCTGTCCGGCGATATTGCCGCGCTGGGCGGAGTAATCCCAGACATTCAGATGGAGCACCAGATTGACCAGTACGCCGACCGCAAACTCGACCGCTGTGATCAGCATTGACCCGCGGATGCAGCGGAGAAAGAGCCATTCGCCCTGGTGGCGCATATCCAGCCTGTCCAGCAGCATCAGACAGCCGCCGCCTGTCAGCAGCATCGTCCAGTGGGTCGACCCGCGCCACAATATTTCTAAAAGCCCATATCCCAGTCCGCCGATCGGGAACAGGAGCATTTTTTTCAGATTGTATTTTTTCATGTTATTACCTCTGCGGCAGTATGGGAGACTGCCGTTTCATCAGGAAATCGGCGGCTGTCAGCCGTCAGAGGTAGTATCTCCGAAAGTGCACAAATTATTGAACATGAGGGGAAGGATTTTTTCTCAAAAAACCCTTGCATTTTGTCTTCTCATGTGGTATTATAATGAACTGTAAGAATATACGTATGAGCGTATTATTGAAAGAGGTGTAAAGGAATGAAAGAGGGTATCCATCCCAATTACAAGACCACCGTCATCAAGTGCTCTTGTGGCGCAACCTGGGAAACCCGTTCTACCAAGGACAGCATCAGCGTCGAAGTTTGCTCCAAGTGCCATCCGTACTATACCGGCAAACAGAAGATGGTTGACACCGGTGGACGTGTTGACAGATTCAACAGACGTTTCGGTCTCAATAAATAAGGTTCATTTTGAATCCATCAGGCGGGACAGAGAAGCGAAAGCTTCTTTGTACCGCCTTTTGTTCGTGCGGAGGGTTTGACGGAGATTTTGGATGATTTGCCCTTGCGGTGTGACCAATATGCTCCCTATTATTTTCGGAAACGTGTCATTTGTAGGGGTCGATGACCACATCGACCCGCAACCTCTAATTCCGCACCATTTTCCTATTTGTTTACCCGTTTCCGTTTCTAAGCCCCAGTTTTCCGTAGGAAAACGCGCCCCATTTCAAGGGGAGGGGGACCATCGCAATGGTGGAAGGGTGGAAACTACCCGTTTTGTGCCATGTATCGTAAGATCGCCAGGGCCTCTCCCTTTGGGAGAGGTGGCCGTAGGCCGGAGAGGGCGTGAACTTCCAGTTTTTCACCAT
>CAMAJC010000132.1 GCA_945835425.1 uncultured Clostridia bacterium | reverse complement strand
TCTCGACGCCGAAATCATCCGCCATGAAGTCGAAACCCGCGTCCCCGCCCGTTTCAAAGAAATCAACCAGCGCGCTTTCTCTATGGGACGAGCGTTTATCGGCTGAGACAGGCTTTACAGCACGGGAGAAAGGATGAAAGCATTTGCAACAGAAGGAAGAATGTATCATCTGCCAGGCACCCCTTGTCTACCTGCAGCAGGATGAAGCTATGGAGTGCGCCATCTGTCATAAAAAAGAAAACAGCAAGATCCGCTGCGAGAACGGCCACTATGTTTGCAGCGAATGTCATATGAAAGGCGTGGACCGCATCGTTGGTGTCTGCCTGCACGAGTCTTCCAAAAATCCCATCGCTATCATGGAAAAACTGATGGATTTGGATTTTTGTCATATGCATGGCCCGGAACACCATATTATGGTGGGTTCTGCGCTGCTGACTGCCTATAAAAACGCAGGCGGCGACCTGAATCTTCCAGCCGCCCTCTCGGAGATGCAGAGCCGTGGGAAAAGTGTTCCCGGCGGCGCATGCGGTTTCTGGGGAGCCTGCGGCGCGGGAATCAGCGCGGGGATGTTTGTATCCATCGCGACCGGTTCCACGCCGCTGGCAAAGGAAGCCTGGGGGCTGTCCAACCAGATGTCCGCCTGCGCCCTGCAAAAGATTGGCGAAACCGGCGGACCGCGGTGCTGTAAACGGGACTCCTACCTTGCCATCACTGCCGCAGTCCAATTTGCAAAGGAACATCTGGGTGTCGAGATGGAACAGCAGAAGATCGTCTGCCGCCGCTCCGCCCAAAATAACCAGTGCATCACCTACCGCTGTCCCTTTTCACCTTTAAACAATATTTCCACGAAAGGATGAATCAATATGCAGTTAACGAAAACGCAGATGGATTTAATCAACAAACAGATTGCACGGCTGCGCGCGTCCGACAGCTACTACGGAAAGCTCTACCGCGACCTCGGCATCGAAAAAATCGAGAGCCAGGAGGATTTTGAAAAGCTGCCGTTCTCCAGCAAAGATGACCTGCGCAACGCTTACCCGCTCGGCATCGCCGCCGTCCCCGAAGAGGAAATCGTCCGCATTCACTCCTCCTCCGGCACCACCGGCAAGCCCGTCATTATCCCCTATACCGCTAAGGACGTCGACGACTGGGCAATTATGTTCGCACGCTGCTATGCGACTGCGGGTATCACAAACCGCGACCGCATCCAGATCACTCCCGGTTACGGCCTCTGGACTGCCGGCATCGGCTTCCAGGCCGGTGCGGAAAAGCTGGGCGCAATGGCTGTCCCCATGGGCCCCGGCAATACCGAAAAACAGCTGCAGATGATGCAGGACCTTCATTCCACCGTCATCGCCGCGACTTCTTCCTATGCGCTGTTGCTGGGCGAAGAGGTGCAGAAGCGCGGACTGAAGGATAAACTGTCCCTGAAAAAAGGCGTTATCGGCTCCGAGCGTTGGGGTGAAAAAATGCGTGCCCGCATCAAAGAACAGCTGGGCATCAGCCTTTACGATATCTATGGCCTGACCGAAATCTACGGCCCCGGTATCGGCATCAGCTGCGACGAGGAAAACGGCATGCACTACTGGGACGATTATCTGTACCTTGAGATCATCGACCCCATCACCGGCAAGCCTGTCCCGGACGGCGAGGAAGGCGAGATTGTCCTGACCACGCTGGTCAAAGAGGGCGCACCGCTCCTGCGTTTCCGCACCCATGACCTCTCCCGAATTATCCCCGGCAACTGCCCCTGCGGCTGCAAATATCCCCGCATCGACATCATCAAAGGCCGCAGCGACGATATGTTCAAGATTCACGGCGTCAACATCTTCCCGAGCCAGGTTGAAGATGTGCTGAAGCTGGTGAAGGGCGTGTCCAGCGAGTACACCATCGCTCTGGGCTATGATGAAGAGACCAACCGCGACGTCATGATGGTCACCGCGGAGGGCGACTACAACTACTCTTTCACCGATATGGCGCAGGAAATCCGCGAACGGTTCAAGTCCCGTATCGGCGTGACCCCGAAGGTCGTCATCGTCCCGATCGGCACCCTTCCCCGCAGCGAAAAGAAGACCAAACGCGTCACCGATTACCGCGACCGTTGATAAAAAGGATGTGCTCTTCACCGGGCACATCCTTTTCGTTTGTCCGCATTTTAGCGGGTCGATGTGGTCATCGACCCCTACCGTTTCAGGCAGCGCAGATGAATATAATTATCATCACCTGCCAGACAGTTCGTTTAATCAATATATACCGTCGGCAGATTCGTATAAAAAACGCGGGCGACCGCAATCATGTCCCAACATCCCGGTAGGTTTGTTTAGAATCGACGGGCGACCGCAAGGTTTTACAGTTTATTTTCCGCAGGAAAACGGCGGCACGGCGTATGCCGCCGCTGTAAAACTTGTCGCTACCCTACCCTTTCAGGAAACGCTGATATATATTTCCAAAATCATTGCATGTCACCCGGCGCGTTCGGCCAGTTCAAAAATATCCGGGCCGAGCGGATTGCGGAGCAGAAGCGACCGTCGCGAACAAGAAAGTTTTTGCCAAGCTTTTTTCAAAAAGCGGCAAAAAGCGGCAAAAAGCGGCAAAAAGCGGCAAAAAGCGGCAAAAAGCTGGTTGACGAAATTCCCTAAAAACCCTATAATATAAGGGTAATAAAATGATTTGAAAGGATGAAATACAATGGAAATTGAAACCAAATGCCTGCACGCGGGGTATACGCCGAAGTCCGGCGAACCGCGCCAGATCCCGATTATCCAGTCCACCACCTTCCCTTACGCGACCAGCGAGGAGATGGGGAAACTTTTCGACCTGGAGGCTGAAGGGTACTTTTATACCCGCCTGCAGAACCCGACCAACGACTATGTGGCGGCGAAAATCGCGGCGCTTGAGGGCGGTACGGCCGGTATGCTGACCTCCTCCGGCCAGGCGGCAAACTTCTACGCTGTCTTTAACATCGCTTCCTGCGGCGACCACGTTATCTCCTCCTCCTCGATCTACGGCGGCACCTACAACCTGTTCGCTGTCACCATGAAGAAGATGGGCATCGAGTTCACCTTCGTCTCGCCTGATTGCACGGAGGAAGAACTGAACGCGGCTTTCAAGCCCAATACCAAGGCTGTTTTCGGCGAAACGATTGCCAACCCCGCTCTGACCGTACTGAACATCCCGCTGTTTGCGAAAGTCGCCCATGAGCACGGCGTCCCGCTGATTATCGACAACACCTTCCCCACTCCCATCAACTGCCGCCCGATTGAATGGGGTGCGGATATCGTCACCCACTCCACCACCAAATATATGGACGGCCATGCGGCTACCGTCGGCGGCGCGATCGTCGACGCGGGCAAGTTCGACTGGAACGCCCACGCGGACAAGTTCCCCGGCCTGACCACGCCTGACGCAAGCTACCACGGCGTCACCTATACCGAGCGCTTCGGCCTCGGAGGCGCATTCATCACCAAGGCGACTGCGCAGCTGATGCGCGACTTCGGCTCTATCCAGTCGCCGCACAACGCTTACCTGTTAAACCTCGGGCTGGAGAGCCTCGCTGTCCGTATGCCCAAGTACGTTGAGAACGCCCAGAAGGTCGCCGAGTTCCTCGCGGCCAATGAGCAGGTCACCTGGGTCACCTATCCCGGCCTCAAAGGCGACAAATACTACGAAATCGCCCAGAAGATCATGCCAAACGGCACCTGCGGCGTCATTTCCTTCGGCGTCAAGGGCGGCCGTCCCGCTGCCGAGACCTTCATGAAGCATCTGCGCCTCGGCTCGATTGAGACCCATGTCGCCGACGCGGTCACCTGCGTCCTCCATCCGGCCAGCGCTACCCACCGTCAGATGAACGATGCGGAACTGGTTGCTGCCGGTGTCGGCCCCGACCTGATCCGTCTGTCGGTCGGTCTGGAAAATGTCGATGAGATCATCGCCGACCTCGCACAGGCTCTGGAAGCGACGAAATAATTATTTTTATAAAAGCTCTGACTTGTTCGGCTTTGTGCCTTCCTCGAAACCTTTAATCAGAGTTTCCCTATATTCCCTCCCCGGTTTCGGCGCGATGCGTCTGAGGCCGGGGTTTTTCCATGCACAACTCAATCGCCGTCCGCGCATATACTGGGGAAAGACTCTTTCCGCACGCTTTCCGACAGGAGGCAGGCTTATGCGCAACCGAAAATATACGGCCGGACGGAACAGGCCGTTTCCATATAAAAAGCTTCTCGCAGCGGCGCTCATGGTTTTGCTGTTGTTTATGGGCTCCGGCTTTGCAGGGAAGCTGCGCCGGGCAGAAACGGTCTATCTCGAAAACGGCGCTTACCGCTGGGGAACAGCGCTGCTGGCGGAGTGCGCCGAGGCAGGGATGGAGGCAGCCGGCGGGCAACTGATACAGACGCAGCAGGACGATGAGGGGAATGTGCAGCTCATCAGCGTCGATTCCCAGGCGCTCCACAACCTCCGAACCGAGATCGTCCGCCACGCAGAGAGGGTGATGGAGGAAAGCAGCGTTTATACGGTCAAAATCCCGCTGGGAACGGTGCTGGCCAGCGAGTTTTTCTCAGGGGTCGGGCCATCGATTCCCTTTTCCTATGCGCCTGCCGGAAATGTCACCGTCCTCTGCCGCAGCGCCCTCGAAAGCGCCGGCATCAACCAGACCGCCTACCGGGTCACCCTCTCGCTGACCATGGAGGTGAGCGCCGTCACCTCTTTTTCCCGCCATCAGATCACGGTGCCGTATGAGATCGTGGTCGCGGAAACGATGATCGTCGGGGATGTGCCGACGGTTTATGCGTATGGCGCCGCAGATTCTGTCGGCCGAAAATCTTGACATCCGGCGGAAAATATAGGATAATGGTATGGAAAGAACCTGATTCAGAATCGGAAATCAGTGCTTCCGTAAACTGCCGATACAGAAAGGATTGGTCATCAAAATGTCCAGAAAGCGGTTCTGCCTTAAGGTGCTGTCCATTGCGGCCATAGCGCTCAGCGCGGCCTTTCTTGTCCTGACTATTTTTACAGGCGCCCTGCTGCACCTCTCGGGCGACGGGACGATGCGGATCGGCGGAAACCGTCTGGTGGCAATCGAAATCACTTCGCCGGATTATCCCCGCGGCAGCCTTGTGGCGCTCAGCTCCGGGTCTATCCCGGAAAATACCCCGGTCGCGGTGCGGCTGGACGGCGTTACCGTCTTAAACGCCAGCCAGCTCAGCAGCGGGGTGGGCAGCTCGACCATTTCCCGTGAACAGATCCTCGGCGGCGTCAAATGGTGCATCCCGGCCGCGGGATGGCTGGCGGTGCTGGTCGGGACGCTGCCCGGACTGGCAGGGTGCCTGATTATACCCATGCTGATCATCGCCGCGTCGGTGTTTATGCTGCTGCGGTACTGCCGGGCAGCAGGCGGTTTCGGCAGTTACCCCCTTCCCCGGACAGGCGACGGTAAAACGGCCGACGGGCAGGGAAATGAAGACGCACTCGACCCGTTCCCTGAACTGGATCACCGGCTCAAGCCCGAAAAGCCCGCGGTTTCCCCGGCAGTCAAGACCCTCGTCATCACCCAGACCCGCGCCGCTTCCTCCGCTATCCGCAGCCAGAAGGGCGAGGTCCGCATCTATGCGTCCGGGCAGGAAAAGGTGCTCCCGCTCTCGGTCGGCAAGCGCACGATCACCCTCGGCGGCTATCAGATCACCGTCGATATCGCCCGCGAACAGCCCAGAACCGAGGACGTCACCCGCGAACTGCCGGTCATGCGGCGCTCTCAGCCTGCGCAGCCGGAACTTGATGATACCCAAAAGATTCAGATCATCGGAAGAGACGGCAAATAAGAGTGAAGTGTGGAGAGTGGAGTGAAGGTACGGCGCAGTTTGCGCCGTGATTTAAACAGCGCCGTTCACGAACGGGCAATAGCTGTTTTCGTGCATTATACATCCCACTCGGATGTATAATGGGCAGTTGTCCACTGATGAT
>CAMAJC010000131.1 GCA_945835425.1 uncultured Clostridia bacterium | reverse complement strand
CCCTTTCGGATAATGGTTTTTCAGCATCCGCCCGTCCGATTTGCACCATCCGAGCGGGTAGCGGCCGCCGTTTTCGATGAGCATGACCGGCAGCCAGCCTTTGGGAGCAGACTGCGGCAGGGCTTCGCCGCGGATATACCGCTGGGCGTCTTCCATGGATATCTCTGCCGCCGAAACGAAATCCTCCGCCGACAGCCCCGGCAGGCTAGGCAGCGCCAATGCCAGCGCGTGGGCAGGCTCGAACCGGTTTTTCCGAAAGCTGCCCAGATGCATCCCGCTGCGGACGACCTTCAGCCGGTCATAGGGCAGCGTCACTGCCGGCAGCCGGTACAGTTCCTCGCCGAACAGCGCAAGTGTCCCCGTTTCCAGCGCTGCCTGTCCGCGCGGCGACAGCGTTTCCTTGCAGAAAGCGTCGAATAGCGCCTGCTGCTGTTTGTTCAGGACGGCATGGGAACCGGGCTGCGGAGAAGGGAAACTGTCCGAAAAGTCCGGCGCGTCCGCGGATTTGACAAATGCCGCGACAAAATGGCCCTCGCCGTGCACCTCATGAGGCCAGACCCGAACCGTTTTTTCCAGCCCGGGCATGGGCGTTTCGGCAAACCGCGCCTGACCTGCGGCAAAATAACCGGACAGCCCGGTATCTGCCAGCGAAAATTCCGGATGCGCCGCCAAAAACCGGCAGGCGCTCCCTTCGTCCTCCGCAGGCGCAAAGGTGCAGGTCGAGTACACCAGCCTGCCGCCCGGTTTCAGCATCTTTGCCGCCTCGTTTAAAATCTCGTCCTGCCGCGCGGCACAGCGGGACACATTTTCCTCGCTCCACTCGGTGACAGCCGCGTCGTTTTTGCGGTACATCCCCTCGCCGGAACAGGGCGCGTCCACCAGAATCCGGTCAAAGGCGCAGGGATACCGCTCCGCCAGCCGGGCAGGCGTCTCGTTCAGCACCAGCGCGTTCGGGATGCCCAGCCGCTCGATATTCTGGGAGAGGATGGCGGCGCGGGAAGGGATGATCTCGTTGGCGGCCAGCAGCCCTTTGCCGCCCATCTTCCCGGCGATCTGCGTCGTTTTGCCGCCCGGCGCCGCGCAGAGATCCAGCACCCGGAAGTCGTCGGGCAGGTCTTCCGGGATGTCCAGGGCTTCGGCCGCGGACATGGCGCTCGGCTCCTGGATGTAGTACAGCCCGGCTTCGTGCAGAACGCTCTTGCCTGGCCGGTCGTCCTCCGCATAGTAAAAGCCCGTCGGCGCCCAGGGGACAGGGCTCAGGTGAAACAGCGCACCGTGGCGCTGCAGAAAATCCGGCGCCGAAAGCTTCAGCGGATTGACCCGCAGGCCGTGGTACCGCTCGCCCAAAGAAAAGCTGCGCAGAAAGTCTCCGTACCGCTCGCCCAGCATTCCTTCCATCCGCTGCAGGAAAGCTGCCGGCAGGCCGGTTTGTTCGTCCAGGAGAGAGGCGGCTTGGGTGTTCTGATTGTCCGATGGTTTCATATATATTCCTTTCCGTATATTTATATATGTTTATACTTATAGGATTATTTGCCCTTCTGTAACTGTACTTTTTATTGTCCAACATTTTGCCCGGAATTGCAAGAGGGAGGTTTCAAAAAGGCATATCTGCCGCGCAGAAAAATAAATCCGGGACGGTTCAGTTTTTGGTGTTTCTACCGGAAAGATAAATTTTGGGATATCTGCGCCGTGATTTTATGAATTTCGGCATACTTTTGTGTAATTCCCTGTTTAATAGGATGATAAGATATGGATATGTTTTTTTAAGATTCAGTTATAAATAGTAGGAGGATAATCTGTCTCATATCCCCCAAAATCGCAACAGACTTAATATCTTGATAAGCTGATTTTAGGGATTTTTCGTCATTTTATCATGTGTCCGACCATTTTTCCCTTTTCACACTGGGTAACTGTACAAAAATCATAAAATTTCAGTTTTTTTTGGAAAAATGATGTTGTAATTAAGAAAAATATGGTATACTGTATCTGTAGAAGAATATCATGGCGTGTACCGCCTGAACGGACAGTAGGTGAAAAGAATGGAAATCAAAGAACAGCTGCTTACCACCGCAATTGACCTGTTTAAAAAAGATGGATACCAAAATGTAACAGTACAATCGATCTGCGACGCCTGCCATGTGACCAAAGGGAGCTTTTATTATCATTACCGCTACAAAGAAAGCCTGCTGATGGATTATTACCATATCGTTGCAGGTGAGGAAATGACCGATGTACTGACGGAGATGCTGCGGATCCCGGATGGGTTCCATAAGCTCTGGCGGCTGTTCCGTTTTTATATCGACAGCTCCACCAGGCTGGGAGCCGACCTTCTGAAAAACCTGATGAAGGTCAATCTGGACAACAACGGCATTATCTACCCCACCTATAAAGAGGAGATCGAGAAGGTCGATCCGAACTTTTTCAAGGTCTATCATTCCATTGTTTTGGAGGGACAGGAAAGCGGCAGCATCAAAAAAAGTGACGCAGATGAGATGCTGACCCTTTATATGAGCGTATTTGTGGGCGCACTGTCCAGCTGGAGCGCGACAGGCGGCTATACCGATGTGGAAGGATTGCTTTTCCAGGTGTTTACTCTGATTTACAAGGCATGATGTTTGGTGCTCTTGTCCGAAAGGATGAGGGCAATTTTTTTGCAAAAATGCTGCCGGAACGGGGAAAATATGGTATACTGGTAGCTGTGAAACGCTGAAACGTATAAAAGAAAGGATTTTTTCATATGAAGAAAACACCGCCTTCGCAGGCTAAGCAGGATAAGCAGGAGCAGCAGGAGCAGCAGGAAAAGTTTTACGCCCGCTTTGTGGCAAAGCCGAAGCTTTCGGGAAAGCAGCGCCGTCAGCAGATGGAAGAGCTCTGGTTTGACGACGACGATGAGGACGAGGACGAGGATGAGTATGTCCCCGCGACCGAAGAGGATACCCGCCAGGCACGGGAACAGTTCCGGGAAAAGAGTCTGCCGGAGCACCGCGCGTCCGCTGTCAATCCGACCCGCTGTCCGGCTGCGAAAAAGTGCTCCGGCTGTCAGATGCAGAATCTCCCTTATGAGGACGGGCTGCGCTGGAAGCAGGCGCAGGTCAAAAAGCTGCTGGGGTCTTTTGGCCGCATCCAGCCGATCATCGGCATGGACGACCCGACCCATTACCGCAACAAGGTGCAGGTCGCATTCGGCATGACCCGCAACCACCGGATCATCTCGGGCGTCTGGCAGTCCCGTGAGCAGCGTATCGCGGCGGTCGACCGCTGCATGATCGAGGACCGCACCGCGTCGGAGATCGCCATCACCATCCGCAAGCTTCTCCCGGCCTTTAAGATGACCGCCTGGACGCCGGAAAACGGCGGATTTCTGCGCCATGTCCTCATCCGCAGGGGCTTTGCCACCGGGCAGATCATGGTCGTACTGGTGGCCGGGACGCCGATCTTCCCGTCCAAGAAAAACTTTACGGCAGCGCTCCTCCGCGCCCATCCGGAGATCACGACGGTCGTTTTCACCGTCAATGAGAGCGAGACAAACCTGCTGCTGGGCAAGCGGGAAGAGGTGCTCTACGGAAACGGCTACATTGAGGACACCCTCTGCGGGCTGACCTTCCGGATTTCACCGAAGTCTTTTTATCAGGTAAATCCCGTCCAGACGGAAGTCCTCTACCAAACGGCGCTGGAATATGCCGGGCTGACCGGGAAAGAGCGGGTGCTGGACGCTTACTGCGGCATCGGCACCATCGGGCTGGCTGCTGCCGGGAAGGCCGGGCAGGTGCTGGGCGTCGAAGTGAACCCGGACGCGGTCGCGGACGCGGAGAAAAACGCTGTCCGCAACGGCGTGAAGAACGCGGAGTTTGTCTGCGCCGACGCAGGCGAATATATGACCGAACTGGCGCAGCTGGGCGAAAAGGTGGACGTGCTGTTTATGGACCCGCCGAGAGCCGGAGCGGACAAGGCGTTTTTGCAGGCGGCGCTTACCTGTGCGCCGGAAAAGATCGTCTATATCTCCTGCAACCCCGAGACGCAAGCCCGCGATCTGGCGATGCTGACGGCGAAAAAAGGGTACCGCGTCGTAAAGATGCAGCCGGTCGATATGTTCCCCTGGACCCATCATGTGGAGAATGTAGCCCTTCTGGAAAAGGTACAGCCGAAAGCGCCGAAGCCCACCCCGGTGGAAACAAAATCTGCGCCGAAACAGAAAGCGGACGCACCCGTTCATAAGCATACCCGTCCGTCCCGCCGTTCGCAGTTTGCCCGCAAAAACAACGCGGCGTTCGGCAAATCGGGGAAAGCCGTTTCGGATAAAAAGTCTGGTCATGCAGCGGAGAAAAAGGGTCATTATGCAAAGTAATCGGGCTAAGTATAAATGCACCGGCAGTACCGCCAAAGGCATCCTAATGACCTGTATCTCAGCTTCCCTGTTCGGCATCACGCCGGTGCTCGCGAGCAAGACCTATGAGATGGGCAGCAACGCTTTAACCCTGACCTTTTACCGCAATCTGATGGCGGTGCCGGTGCTGCTGATCCTCATGGCGGTGCGGAAAATCCCCTTTTCCCTGACGCGGAAGGAGTTTTTGCTGCTCTGCGGAATCGGGGTGGGTTTTAGGGCCAGCACGACCTTTATGCTCTACGCGTCCTATGACTATGTCGGCATCGGGACGGCGACGACGCTCCATTTCCTCTATCCGCTCTTTACGGCGCTTCTTAGCCTGCTGGTTTTTAAAGAGAAGCTGGGAATAAAAAGGTGCTGCGCGCTGGGGCTGGCGGTCATTGGGGTGGCGTTTTTTGCCGATCTGACAGGCGGCAGTCTTACCTCGATGCTGCCGGGACTGGTGCTGGCGATTGCCTCGTCGATGACCTACTCCGGCTTCTTGACCGGGATGGAGCACACGGCGCTGAAGGACATGGACGCGACCAAGGTTTCCTGCTATATGGCGCTCAGCAACGCTCTGGCGATCCTCTGCGTCAATATCCCCATCGGCGAAATCAACTTCCTGCTGCCGCCGAAGGCCATGGCTTACACCTTTATCGTCTCGATCTGCACCTCCTTTTTTGCCTTTGCGCTGCTGCAGCTGGGCATCCGGGAGCTGGGCGCCACGACGGCGTCGATCTTCTGCCTGCTGGAGCCGATCACCAGCGTACTGGCAGGGTGGCTGATTCTGAAAGAGGAGATGACCGCGGGGAAAGCGGCCGGGTGCCTGCTGGTGCTGGGCGCGGTGACAGTTGCCCTGTTGTCGGGGAAGGAAAGTATTCCACAATCTTCACCGGCGAATGTGGAAAACAAGGGAGAATAAAAATGAGCATACCAAAAGAGGTTCACGCGGTTATTTTTGATATGGACGGCCTGCTGATCGATACCGAAAAGCACCTTGTCCGCTGCTGGTGTCAGGCGGCGCAGGAGATGGGCTTCCCGATGAAGCGGGAGCAGGCGCTCCATATCCGCAGCCTTGCCGGGAAGTTTGCCGCGCCCTATCTGCAGGGCGAGCTTGGCCCGGATTTTGATTACCAGAAGGTTCGTGCCAGAAGAAAAGAGTTGGTGGCGGAAATTTTGGAGCGGGAAGGGGTCGAGCGGAAAAAGGGCGCCCTGGAGCTGCTTACCTGGCTTAAGGACAACGGCTACCGCACCGCCGTCGCCACCGCAACGGATGAGGAGCGTGCCGAGCAGTACCTGACTCAGATCGGCGTGCGGCAGCTGCTGGATAAGGTCGTCTGTGCCACGATGGTCGAAAACGGCAAGCCGATGCCGGATGTTTATCTCTATGCCTGCGAGGCGATCGGAGAGCGCCCTGAAAACTGCGTAGCGCTGGAAGATTCGCCGAACGGGGTATTGTCCGCCTACCGCGCCGGGTGCAATGTCATTATGGTGCCCGATTTGACGCCGCCGGATGAGGAGCTGCTGCCGCTTTTGTCCGGTCAGGCAGAGAGCCTGCTGGATGTAATCGGGATGTTTTAAGCATATAAAAAGCCAAAAACCGCTGTCCGG
>CAMAJC010000130.1 GCA_945835425.1 uncultured Clostridia bacterium | reverse complement strand
CCACCCCGAACGTGCAATAACGCAGTTCAGCGCGGGACTTAAAATCAAGCCCCGCGCGTGAAATATGCTTTTTTATGCTTCTTTTACCATGACCTTCATCTTCGCCACAACGCCCGCATGGAGCTTGAGGTCGAATTCATAGGTGCCGAAAGCCTTGATATCGCCGTCGAGGTCGATTTTGCGCTTATCGACGTCGATCTTATACTGGCTGGAAACAGCGGCAGCGATCTCCTTTGCGGTGACGGAGCCGAACAGCTTCCCTTCCTTGCCGGCCTTGGCGGTGACGGTGACGGTCTTGCCGGTCAGGTTTTCCTTATTGGCGATTGCCTGATCCAGCTCTACCTGCGCGTGATGAGCCTTGGCGGCGTCCTGGACCTTCTTATTGTTGATAGCCCCGGCAGTCGCCTCCATGGCGAGCTTTTTCGGGAGCAGGTAGTTTCTTGCGTAGCCGTCGGCAGCGTTGATGAGGTCGCCTTTTTTGCCGGAGCCTTTGACATCCTGTAAGAGAATAACTTTCATGTATATCTTCCTTTCTGAAATTGCAGATTAGGGAACCTTTGATTGAATGGTTTTCCCCGCCTCCGGCGGGGAAAACCGCACGAACCAGTCTCCGATAAAGAGAAAAGTGGGATAAATCAGAGATTCCTCAGTGGGTTGTATAGTAGTCGTCGATGCTTTCAAAAAGCTGCTGTTTCGCCTTTTCCATCTCGACGCCTTTGAGCTGGGTAGCCGCCATGGTCTGGTGGCCGCCGCCGCCCATCTTTTCCATGATGACCTGAACATTGATAAGGCCCATGCTGCGGGCGGAAATATTGATCGTCCCGCTGGTCTCATAGAGGACGAAGGACGCGTCGACGTTATCGATGCCGAGCAGCTCGTCAGCCGCCTGCGGTGCGACGACCCGCATATCGTCCGAGGAAAAATCGCTCTGAGCCACGGCGCATTTGCGGTAGATCTGGGCATTGGAGACGATACGGGACTTGCGCTGGTAAGAGTCCATCGTATTGGAGAACATCTTGCGGACCACGACCGTATCGGCGCCGATCCGCCGCAGGTAAGCCGCCGCCTCGAAGGTCCGCACGCCGGTGCGCATCGCAAAGCTGCGGGTGTCGAGCATGATGCCGGCCAGCAGCGCCTGTGCGACGACCGAAGTGACCTTGCAGTTCTCGCCCATATACTGGATAAGCTCCGTGACCATCTCGGAGGCCGAGGAGGCATAGGGCTCGTGGTAGAAGATGACGGCGTTGTCGATATGGTTGACCATCTTGCGGTGGTGGTCGATAACGACGACGGTCTTGCACCGTTCATAGACCTGCTGGGATTCCACGAGGTTGCGGGTATGGGTATCGCAGACGATCAGAAGGGTCTGCGGGGTGATCGAAAAGAGGGCTTCGTCCGGGTCGATGAACAGGTCATGGTTGCCGTCCGACTTGACCATCTCGATGAGGGTCTTGGACAGGTTTTTCTCCCGGTCGATGACGATGTACGCCTTTTTGCCCATGGAACGGATAGCGGTCGCCATACCGGCCGACGCGCCGACGCAGTCGAGGTCGCCGAATTTATGGCCCATGACCAGGACCTTGTCCGCGTTGCTGATCAGCTCCGACAAAGCGTTTGCCACCATGCGGGACTTGACCTTGGTGCGTTTCTCGACGCCCTTGGAGACGCCGCCGTAGAACTCATAGAGGGTGCCGTTTTTGATGGCTACCTGGTCGCCGCCGCGTCCCAGCGCCATATCCAGCGCCTGCCGGGCAGAGTTTTCGCTCTCGGCCAGATTCTTCTCTCCGCGGCCGATGCCGATCGAGAGGGTGACGGGGATACCGCCGGTTTCGATCTTGCGGACATCGTCGAGGATGGCGAAGCGGCTTTCGATAATCTTTTCGAGGTGCTGCTCCTCCACCACCATCATGAACTGTTCGCCGTCATACCGTTTGATGAAGCTGTTGGTCATCTTGTTGCTGAAATCTTCCAGCAGGCTGTCCACAGCGCTAAGGATGCGGGACTTTTCGCTTTCCTTTGCCTTTTGCATCAGCTCGTTATAGTTGTCCAGCACGATCAGCATGACCGACGGACGGGTCTGCCGGTAAAGGAGCGCGTCCCGCTCGATCTCGGTGACGTCGATAAAATACAAAAGGTAAAAATTATCGCTGGCATTCTCTGCCGCGGAACCGGCCGCAGGGATGCTGACGTCTCCCGGATGGAATCCGCGCACATGATAGGAACGGCCGCCGATCTGCAGGGAAACTTCCTTCTGGCAGAACTGCTCCATCGAAACGCTGGTCAAAACGCTCACCGGCTGTCCGATCAGTTCCCGCTTGCCCAGGACATTTGTCTGGAAGGAGCTGCTGTACCAGATGATCTCGCCCGAGTCGCTGACCGCGATACAGGGCAGCGGAAAATGGCTGAGCATCTCCTGCTGGGCAGGGTCCAGCTGGGACGCGATTTTTTCCAGCATCCCGCGGATATGCCGGTTGGTTTTCCGCAGCCGCACAAGCAGATATATCCCGTAGGCAAGGGCAATGCACCCGACAATATACCCGATCACCGGACGTATAAACCAGGTCGCCAGGGCCAGTATGATACACACCGCGATCAGGATCAGCATATGCGTCTTGATATTCCAGACTCTCGGACGTTTCATTGTGTTCTCCCCACAATACAGAATGTATTATTTATCAAAGATAAACAGACGGTAATTTCAGATGCATTATTACCATTTGTATTTTTTACGCGAAATAAACATTTTGTAGTATATTGATATGGACATACTACCTCATGTTAGTATGACTATTTTATCGCATTCTGTACGTTTTGTCAACCGAAAAACGCCCGCTGGGACGCATAAACGGATTCCCGGCAGGCGCTTTTTGAAAGGTATAAAATCAGATTTCCATGATAACCGGAAGTATCATCGGGTCGCGCTCGCTCTTTCTGTATATTTCCCCGCGCCAGCGGGAAAATATACCCTTTCACAAAGCGTCAAATCTCCATGATAATCGGCAGAATCATTGGGTCTCTCTTGGTCTTCTTGTAGATGAACGACGACAGGGAGTCTTTGACCCGCAGCTTGATGGCGCTCCATTCGCGGATTTCCTTCTGCTGGCAGTCATCCAGCGTATCTTTGACCAGCTGTCTTGCCGTCTCCATCAGTTCCTCCGATTCCCGGACGTAGACAAAGCCGCGGGAAACGATATCCGGACCGGCGACGACTGCGCCGGATTCGCTTTCGATGGTGACAACGACGATAATCAGGCCGTCCTGCGCCAGATGCTTGCGGTCGCGGAGGACGATGCTGCCGACGTCGCCGACGCCGTAACCGTCGACAAATACCCGTCCGGCCTCAACGGTGCCGGTGACCTGCATCGTCTCGGGCGTCAGCTCAATGACCTGACCCAGATCGGCCAGCAGGATATTGTCCGGCTGGATGCCCATCTCCCGCGCCAGCTCGGCGTGTTCCGAGAGGTGCTTGTATTCGCCGTGGATGGGGACGAAGAATTTCGGCTTGACGATCGACATCAGGAGCTTTAACTCATTCTGGCAGGCGTGGCCGGAAACGTGAACCTCGTACATCGATTTGCTGATGACTTCCGCGCCCAGCTTCAAGAGGTCGTTGATAACTCTGGTAACGTGCTTTTCGTTGCCGGGGATGGGGTTTGCGGAGATGATGATGAAGTCGTTGGGCGTTACCTGAATCTTGCGGTGTTCGCCCGCAGCCATCCGGGACAGGGCCGACATCGGTTCGCCCTGGCTGCCGGTGGTGATGATGACCAGCCGGTCGGCGGTATAGCGGCCGATATTGTCCGCGTCGATGAGAATGTCCTTCGGAACGCTGAGATATCCCAGTTCGATGGCGGTCGTGACGACGTTGACCATGCTGCGGCCGGAAACCGCGACCTTTCTGCCGTGCTCCGCCGCCAGATTGACGATCTGCTGGATGCGGTGGATGTTGGAGGAGAAGGTGGCGATGATGATGCGCCGGTCGCCGGCCTGCTGGAACAGGCTGCCCAGAGCCCTGCCGACGTTGCGTTCGCTGTCGGTATAGCCGGGACGTTCGGCGTTGGTGGACTCGCTCAGCAGGCAGAGGACGCCCTGCTTGCCCAGCTCGGCAAACCGCGCCAGATCGATCATCTTGCCCTCGATGGGGGTATAGTCGACCTTAAAGTCGCCCGAATGGACGACGACGCCTGCCGGCGTGGTGATGGCGAAGGCCATGGCGTCGGGAATCGAGTGATTGACATGAATCGCTTCGACGGTGAAGCAGCCCAGCTTGATGACGTCGCCGGGCATAAAGCGGATAAGCTTTGCTTTGCCCGCGAGGCCGTGCTCCTTGAGCTTGCCGTCAATGAGGCCGAGGGTCAGCTTTGCGCCGTAGATCGGGATATCGACGCCGAATTTTTTCAGGAAGTACGGGATCGAGCCGATATGGTCCTCATGGCCGTGGGTGATGATCATACCGCGGATTTTGTCTTTGTTCTTTTCAAGGTAGGTGAAATCGGGGATAACGAGGTCTACGCCCAGCATATCGGCATCGGGGAAGCCCATGCCGCAGTCGACGATCAGGATATCCTTGCCGGACTCATAGACGGTGAGGTTCTTGCCGATCTCATTGAGGCCGCCGAGGGGGATAATGCGCAGGGTCGGCTTTTTCCCTTCGGAGGACTTGGCATACCGGCGGCGGTTTTTCCGGGGTGCGGGCTGGGAAACGAGGTCATAAGCCGCTTCGGGGGTGAGGATTTCCCGCTGAATCTCGTCTTTTTCGACTTCAACGACGCTGACGTCTTTCGGCATTTCCTTAAGGGTGACATTTCTGCGGCTGCGGCGCTTCTGGGGCGTTTTGGCCCTCGGCGCACCGGCGTTGTTTTCCAGGGCTGCTACATCGGCAGCCGTCATGACCAGCTCGGGAAGGGTGCTCTTTTTCTCTGCGGAAGAGCCTTGTGCGGAGCCGGAAAAGCCTTTTACCCGGCGGCTGCGTCTGGCCGAACCGGATTTGGCGGAGGAGGTCTGTGCGGAGCCTGAGGACGACAGGATCGCGTCAATTACTTTTGTGTTCTGTGATTTTGCCACTACTACGATCATTCCTTTCTGTTGGAGCCTGTTTCCCGTCCCGGCCGGAAATGCCGGGGAGCGTGTGTTCAGAGCCTTTGATGCTTCTTTTCCTGACTGAACACAAAACAGGTTACGGGTTTAAGTCTATGTGTACATGCTCATCTGTTCATCAGTGGGAAGTTTCTGCGCTGCATGGCAGCAATAAATACCGCTTCCGGCTAAACTGGCCGCAAAACGCCCTTGCATAAAAATAAAACCAAACACCTTTCCGGCTGAAAAGCTGAAAGGCTGAAAAAACGGAAGGCAAATCTGCCCCGGCAGCTGCGACTATACTCCGCGCCGCCCTTTTCTGAACCGTCCATAATCCGTCCGCGGCTGTTCAGAAACCAAAAAGAGCGGGGAAAATCGCAGATACGCATGAAGCCCCGGGAAACTGCGAAGTCAGCAGGGCTGCAATACACCGGCCGGCAGGAATCAAAACGCTGTCAATCCGCTGCAAAAACTGTGATCCGAACAAATTAGATACTATAATTTTAGCCGTTATCCCGAATTTTGTCAAGCAAACTTTGTCAATTTTACCAAATCTCTGATTTTCTCTCATTTTTTCAGCCCTTTTTTTGCCACTTTGCATGGATAAAGAGCCGGAGCGGAACCAAATGATTTTGGCCATCAGTACACAGCCGGTATCCTGTTTAAAGTATACGCGGACCGGTCGCAAATATACGCCGCGGGGCAAAAGCCGTTCTGTTTCCGGATAAACAGACGCAAAAAAGACGCGAGACCTTTCTGTCCCGCGTCAGACTGTCGAGAAACGCACGTTTTGTGTTTTTTGCAGCGTGAGTGCTTTTCGGACAGTTCTCAGGGGGCGGCCTCACTTGCAGGCCGCCCCCTCTTTTCAAAACAGTCCGCCGGACTGTAGATGTCCGAAGGACATCGGAACC
>CAMAJC010000129.1 GCA_945835425.1 uncultured Clostridia bacterium | reverse complement strand
CGCCGCCGACGCCGGTGCCGATGATGTAGCAGACCGAGGACTCGGTTCCCTTCGCCGCTCCAAGCTTCAGCTCGCACAGCCCGGCAGCTTTGCCGTCGTTGATGCGGCGCAAGGCAGACCGGTGCGGGCAGTGACCTCTGCGGGAATATTGCTGCCGAACATCCCGTCAAGACTCGGCGCCGCGTAGCTTTTGACGTTCCCTGCCCGGTCGATCAGACCCGGTGCGCAGACCCCGATCCGGTCCACGCCGGTAAGCGGCGGCATTGAACCGCATAAATAATCAAAAAACGCCTTTTTATCCGCGCAGACCTTCGTCGGAACCTTGCACTGTCCCGAAACGCGGTGCTGCTCATCGACCAGGCCGAACTTGATAAACGTTCCGCCGATATCGACTGCCAATGTCTTATACCGTGCCCTCCTTAAAATCGTTGGGATTTCCGCTTTTCATCAGGCGTATTTTTCAGTCAAGGTCCTCGCCGTTTGTCGCGATGCACTTTTTATACCAATAGAAGGAATCTTTCGGCGTGCGGCGGAGGGAGCCGTTGCCCTCCTCGTTCGGCACAGCGTCGTCGCCGTTCGGGTAGATTCGTGCCCAGTTTATCGAAGTGCGGAAAACCTTCATGCCCATCTCGGCGAAAAGCGCCAGGTCCTCTTTCCAGTGGTGATAAAAATCGATGCCCCAGCGGAAGGGGTAATGGGTCGGGTCGGTGGCGGTCAGCGCGTCGGAGAAGCGAGCGCTGGTCATATTGATGTTGCGGTTTTTCTGGCGGGTCGCCTTGTCCCAGGCCGCGTCAAAATAGCGCAGGTCCTGCGTATCCAGGGCCTTGCCGCCCTCGTTCCAGGCGCCGTCGGCCTGCGAAGCCGCGATCACACCGCCCCAGAGAAAGTTTTCGGGAAATCCGGTTTTCATAAGTTTGCCCTCCTGCAAATGTTTTGTCAACGGTTATGTAAGCTGTTCTGTAACTACATTATAATACTGAGTTTCCCTGTTTGCAAGAGCCGTCATCACAAATCCAAAGAAATGAGAATAATGGATAAAAAAATGGGTTTTCCCCGGGACAGCGGGCGAAAATAAATATAAATATTTTTAGGAAACCTCTGATTTTATGCTTTTCCCCCGCCGGAAGCGGGGGAAAAGCCGCGTAAACACATTTCCGAAAGGGAATAAAGTCGAATAAATCAGAGTTTTCTTAGTTATATCCAGTTTCCGGAAAACAGCCCTTGACAAGTGAAAGCAAAGGTTTTATAATATAAGATAGGGTAATTGTACCCATAAAAAGAGAAACAGAAAATTATGAAGGGTATTTGAAAGCTGCACTTTCAAATCGCATTTTCTCCGCCTGTATTTCCTGCGCGGAGGAAAGGAAGGAAGGAATCAACATGGCAAAAATGCTTTATCAGGGACACGGCAGTCTCCGTTTCACCCTCAGTGACGGGACCGTTATCTACCTCGACCCCTTTGCCGGCGAAGGCTACGACCTGCCCGCCGATTATGTTTTCGTGACCCACGAGCACTACGACCACAACGAAACCGATAAAATGCCCCATGCACCTGGCTGCAAGGTCGTGACCGAAAAGGACGCCATCCGCGGCAGTTCGTATCATACGTTTAATTTCGGCAATTTCCAGGTTCAGGCCGTCGAAGCCTATAACTCTCATCATCATAAGTCGGCGTGCGTCGGCTATATCTTCCTGCTGGACGGCAAAAAGGTCTACTGCGCCGGCGACACATCCACCACCAATATGATGGCGAAAATGGAGCCGATGCACCTCGATTACGCCCTGCTCCCCACCGACGGCATCTACAACATGGGCCCTGCCGAAGCGTCCAAATGCGCGGAAGTCATCGGCGCTGCCCACAACATCCCCATCCACATGGCTCCCGGCAAGCTCTTCGACCGCGCCCTCGCGGAAAAATTCGACGGCCCGAACCGCCTGATCGTCGAAGCCGGTGAAGAAATCGAACTTTGATTTCTGCCAATACCAGCCTTTGAAAAGGCTGGGCGAAACTTTTTTGTTCGCGACGTTCGCTTCTGCTCCGCAATCCGCACGGCCCGGAGAAACATAAACCGGCGAACGCGCCGGGCAGCAGGCGATGAACAGAAACTGTATAAAAAAACGTACCGTAATTCGCTGCGGTACGTTTTTTGTTTTATATGTTTATGGACGCTTTGGGAATCATCACCGGCAATTAGGTCAAAATAGACTGACATTCTGATATCTTCCTACCGATGATTAACCTGTTTCCCTGTGATTCACCCAATTTCCGTCCCAAACACCAGCGAAGCGACTTCACGCGGCGCAGCCGTACTTCACTAGCGCAGCGTCTTCACATGGCGCCAGCCATACTTCACTTATCTGAAAGATAACTCCCCGTTGGGGTTTTGTGGACGACGATCTGGCGGTCGATGCGGTCGGCGAGTTCGGCGACATGGGAGATGATGCCGACGAGGTGGCTGCCGCCGGAGACCTCGCTGAGGATGCGCAGGGCCAGTTCGAGGGAATCGGAGTCGAGGGTCCCGAAGCCTTCGTCGATGAACATGGTGTCGAGCTTGATGCCGCCGGAGCTGCAGGAAATGACGTCGGACAGCCCCAGCGCCAGGGCCAGGGACGCCATAAAGGTCTCGCCGCCGGAAAGGGTGCTGACCGGACGGACCTTGCCGGTGTAGTAATCGAGGACGTTGAGCCCGAGCCCGGTCTGGGCAGCGCCGTCACGCTCATCGGTCCGCAGCAGCTTATACTGCCCGTTTGACATGACCGCCAGCCGCCGGTTTGCCTCGCGGATGACCTCTTCAAAATAAGCCGCCTGCACATACGTCTCAAAGGACAGCCGCTTTTTCCCGGCCAGCGTCCCCGAAGCGGTCTGGGAGAGCCGGAGCAGCATCGCGTGCTTTTTCGCCGCCGTCTCAAAGGCCGGGGTCTTTTCGGTCAGCGACGCAAGGACGGCTTTGTTGTTTTCCCGGCGGCGGTAGATGTCCTGCACACGGAGCCCTGCCGCTTTTTCCTCGGCGGCTGCGTCCTCCATCGCCTGCTGGAGAGCCGGGATATCGGCCTTTTCCCGGCCGCCGATGGCCTCTAAAAGAGTCTCGGCGGCGGCATGGAGCCGGGTGAGCTGCTGCCGCCAGCCATCCAGCTCCTCCCGCATCCGGGTCGCTTCGCCCTGCGGCAGCTTGGCGGCGAGGTAGGCGTCTTTGTCGGCGAAACCGGCCTCCGAGAGGGCCGCGCGGTACTCCTCGACCGCCTGGGCATACTCCTCCTTGGCGGCTGCTTCGCCGTTTTGGTCAGCGGTCAGGCGTGTTTCAGCGGCGGACAGGGCAGCATCGGCACTGTTCAGCTCCTGCCGGGCGTCGGACAGCTCTTTTTGCATCTGTTCAAGGGTCCGCTGCTTTTCCCCGGCCAGTTTCTCCATTTCCTCCAGCGTCGGGCAGGGCAGCGCAGCCTTGATTTCACTGATCTGCGCGGCGTTTCCCTTCAGTTCGCCGGTCAGGGCCTCCAGCTGGCTGCGGAGCGTCTCGGCCTTTTCTGTCAGGGCGTTTATCTGCTGCTCGGACTGCCCGATCTGGGCGGAAAGGGTTTCGATCTGCCGCACATTGTCTTCCAACTGCGTACACTCTTCCTGCAACGCGGCGATCTGCGCTTTGCAGCCGCCCTCCTGCTGCATCAGATAATCAAAAAGCTCCTCCGTCCCGATCTGCACCCCGAACAGCCGCTCGGTCATAAGCCCGATATTGCGCTGCTGTTCCGCAGTTTTTGCGTTTAGATCCCCGGCCCGGCGGCTGCTTTCGCCGCTGCGGTGAGCCGCTTCCTGCTCGTCGTGCTCCGCTTTTTCCAGCTGCTCCCGGGAGGGAGCGCCCTCCGGGAGCGGCGCCGGTGAGGGATGATGAATGGAACCGCAGACCGGGCAGGGCTGGCCGTCGGTCAGGCTGCTGGCTAAAAATCCCGCCTGATGGGCCATAAAGGCGGTGCGGACAGTCGTCAGCGTCTCCTGCATCCGGTTCCAGTGGACGAGGTCGGCCTTCGCGATCGACTGGATGCGCGCGAGGTCCCGCAGGCCGCTTTTGTATTCCCGCATGGCGCCCTGCATCTGGCCGATCCGGGTCAGGAGCTGGTTTGCCCCCGCGAGTTCTCCCCGCTTTTCGGCGAGTTTGGCAGGCGCGGCACGGAGTTCCCCTTCCGATGCCCGCAGTCCGGCCAGCCGCTTCTTTTCCTGCTCAAGCCCGGTTTTCAGCCGGTCGCCCAGCCGGAGCAGCTCGGCCTGCCGGTCGATCATATGTCCGCGTATGGAAGACAAACTGTACAGCCGTTCATACCGCGGCCTGGCCGCTTCCAGCATCCGCAGTTCCCCGGTCAGCTTCTGCCGCAGCGGTTCCTTTTCCTCCGCCATTTTCAGCGCCGCTTCCGCCAGCGTCCGCCGCTTTTCCCCTTCGTGCAGCAGCTTTTCATCCTGTTCAGCCGCCAGGGCGAAATCCCGCATCCGTTTCTGGATTTTCAGCAGCTCGTCGGCTTTCGGGCGTACCTTTTCGGCCTGCTCCGCAAGCCGCAGCTGGGCGTCCGTCCGCTCCATTTCCGGCGTGCGTACCTGCTGGAGGGTCAGCTCCCGGTTTACCGCGTCGAGCTGGGAGAGTTGCTTGTTCAGCTCCTGCCCCGACTGGATGGCGGCCGAAAGCCCGGCCCGCACTGCACCGCTTTTCTCCATCTGCGCCCGCAGCTGCCCCTCGGCTTCCCCGTCGGCGGTGATCGCGTCGGACAGAAGCGCCGACAGCTCCTCCCAGCGGTAGGGCGTCCCGGTCAGCTGCTGCCACTCCTCGTCGGAAACGCGCCCGCGCACGCTGTCCGGCAGGTTTATCTGCTCCCGCTGCAGGAGAATTTCCCGTGTCAGTTTTTCTTTATTTTCCCGCGCCTGGGACTCGGACGCCCGCAACTTCTCGGTAAACTGAGCAAAATTTCCGGTGGCGAACAGGGTCGTGAAGATCTTCTGCCGCTCCTTCGATTCCGCCAGCAGCAGCTTCTGGAAATCGCCCTGGGCAATCATCGCTACCTGGGAAAACTGCTGGGCGGTCAGGCCGATGATCTCGTACAGCTTCTCGTTTACCCCGCGCACCGAGGTGATGACGCTTCCGTCCGGCAGCAGCAGCTCCGCTGTGGCCGGATGGGTCGACAGTCCTTCGCCGCGGCGCTTCGGCCGGTCATAACGCGGACTGCGGGTGACGGTGTAAACGCCGCCGCGATATCGGAACACGAGCACCACGCTGGTCTCGGTATCGGGAGACGCAAAGCCGCTGCGCATTGTCTCCGGGTCGCGGACACTGCCGCTGGGTTCGCCGTAGAGAGCGTAGCTGATGCCGTCGAAAATAGTGGTCTTGCCTGCGCCGGTGTCGCCGGTGATCAGGAACAGCCCCTTTTCCCCGAACCGGGAAAAGTCGACCTCTGCTGTCCCCGCATATGGCCCGAAGGCCGTCATCGTCAGTTTTATCGGTCTCATTTTTTTCCTTTCTCTCCGCTTTTGAAAAAGCGGAACCAAAACTTTCCTGTTCGCCGCGGCCTGAGTATCACGCGGGATAACTGAGCGAGACTGTTCGTCAAGCTCACAGTCTTCGGAGTTTCATTCACGCACGATAATTCGCACACGCTACCCGTCTTAATGACAAAAGGTTTGGGGTCCAGCCCTTTTTCCAAAGGGCTGGCAGAGTCCAGAGACATGAGTCTAGATGTCCTACGGACATCGAGTCGCATCTCCGCAGAGAGCGAAATCCCCTTTCTGCGCGGAGATTGGACGCAGTCCAATTCCGTGCAGATTATGCTTCCGTAAGGGATGGGTTTCGTTTTCGTACGAAAACTGAACCGGCAGGTTACCAACAAAAGGTATCGTTTCGTAGAAGTTTATATAGCCATTGAAAATGGTAGCCCTGCAGCGCGTTCCGATAACGGAGCATGAGCGGCGGTTCGTCATTTTCGCTCAGGTGTTATTGTGTTCCAATGCCTAACGGCATTA